>JAJZWV010000020.1 GCA_021846505.1 Bacillota bacterium | reverse complement strand
TAACATCTATTTGGGCGACCGCGACGGAGTGCGCACCCCCTTCCAGTGGAGCGGGGACAAAAACGCTGGCTTTTCCGCCGCCAATCCCCAAAAATTGGTCCTGCCGGTGGTGACGGACCCGGAGTACCACTACGAAGCCGTCAACGCCGAGGCACAGCGGGCCAATCCTCACTCGCTTTGGTGGTGGCTGAAGCGCCTTATTGCGCTCCGCCGCAGCACGCCCGCCTTGGGGCGGGGCGAGCTGACTGTGGTAGATGCCCACAATCCCCATGTGCTGGCATTTGTGCGAAGCCTCATCGACGGCGACGCGGCGGAGTCGGTTCTGGTGGTGGCCAACCTGTCGCGCTTTGCACAGCTTGCTGCCCTCGACCTGTCCGCTCACCGCGGCACCCACCTGGTTGAGCTTTTTGGCAAGACCCCCTTCCCCGCGGTCGACAGCGAGCGGTACCCCATCACGCTGGGCCCGCACGGCTTCTTCTACTTTCGCCTGGACCCGGTGGTGGCCGACTTAGGGGTGGCCTCGGCGGGTCCGGCGGTGCTGGTGCACCAGAGCTGGGAGGAGCTGCTGGACGAAGGGGCTGGGCGCCTGGCTCTGGAAGCCGCGCTGCTGCGGCACCTCCGCCAGTCCCGCTGGTTTGGCGGGCGAGGCCGGCATGTGGCTCGCTGCCAGCTTGAGTCCCAGTGGCGGCTGGCGGACTTTCGCGTGCTGGCCGTCCGGGTGACGTATCAAGATGGGGGCCAGGAGCGCTACCAGGTTCCCGTGGGCTGGAGCGATGACCCCACTGGCAGCGACCTTCTGGAAGTGCATACCGATGCGGGACTCAGCGGCTTTGTGTGCGACGCGGGTCAGGACCCCGAATTCAGCCGCGCCGCCGCCGCCCGACTGGCGAGGCGGACCCCCAAGTCGGCCAGCGGCCTGGTGGGTACGACGCAGCCGGCCTATCTGCGCCGCTGGAAGGATGCCGACTGCGACTGGACGCCCCATCCTCTGGCTCGGGAGCAGTCCAACACCTCGGTGCGGCTGGGCAACACCGCTCTCTTGAAGCTGTATCGGCGGCTGGAGGCCGGCCCGCAGCCCGATTGGGAAGTGACGCGGTTCTTAAACACGCATGGCTTCACCCACGCACCGACGGCACTGGGCACATTGGATCTGACAGACGGCCGAGGCTCCGTCACCACCCCGACCACCTTGCTGTCGGTGGTGAGCTATGTGCCGCACCAGGCCGATGGTTGGGAGTGGGCCGCGGCGGCCGCCGAGTCGTATGTCAGCCACCCCCGTGACGAGGTGCTGGCAGCGCTCTTGCCGGCGGTGGGCCGGCTCGCCGCCGCCACCGCCGACTTACACCGGGTGCTGCTGTCCGCGTCAGCGGAGCCGGCGTTTAAGCCCGAGCCGATGACGCCTTTTGTTCGCCGCAGCTTGTACCAGGGGATTCGCCAAGACCTAGCCGACACGATGCGGCGGCTGGCCCAGGCGTCCCAGGCGCCGCGAGACTTCGATCCGTGGACCGCCTCGCTGGTCCGCCGCGCGCTCGCCGCGCGCGACCGCCTAGCCCAGCGCGCCGAGGCGGTGCTGGAGGCGCCTTTGAGCGTCAGCCGGTGCCGGATTCACGGTGACTTCCACCTGGGCCAGGTCCTATTCACAGGGGATGACTTTGTCTTGATTGACTTTGAAGGGGAGCCGCGGCGGCGCTTGTCGGAGCGCCGCCTGAAAAGTTTGCCCGCACGAGACGTGGCGGGGATGCTGCGCTCCTGGCACTATGCTGCGCTGTCGGCCGTCGGCGGCCCCGAGTCCGCCGGCCAAGGCGAGCGTGCCGCGGCGGCAGAGCGGTGGCATCGGGCGGTCGCGGGCCACTACCTGGAAAGCTACCGGGCGGCCTGGCCCGCGTCGCGCCCCGGTCCAGCGGGCGCGGCTTTGGATCCATGGCTGGCGGCGTTTCTGCTGGAGAAGACGGCGTACGAGGTGCAATACGAGCTGGGCCACCGCCCGGCGTGGGCGTGGATCCCGCTGGTGGCACTCCTCGACCTGGCGGGGGTGGCGGAGCCGGAGGTGAGCCGATGACCACCGCGAAGGGGATTGAAATGTCTTCGGAGGATTTGTGGCTGTTCAATGAGGGCCGCCACAGCCGCATCGACCGATTTTTGGGCGCCCACCTCGAGCCGGGCGGGTCGACTGACTTTGCCGTGTGGGCGCCCAATGCCCGCCGCGTGTCTGTCTTGGGAGCCCCCAACGGCTGGGGCACTGAGGACGCGCCGCTCGCGCCGCAGGGCTCATCCGGAGTGTGGGCTGGCCGGTTTCCCGACTTCCCGCCGGGGGCGCTGTACAAGTATCGGCTGTGGCCCCGGAATGGGGGGCCCCCGCTGGACAAAGCGGACCCGGTGGGCTTCCGGCAGGAGTGCCCGCCCGCCACGGCGTCGCAGGTTTGGCCGCTGGCCTACGACTGGCATGATGCCCGGTATCGCGCGGGGCGAAGTGAAAGCCTCTACGCCGAGCCGGTCTCCA
Organism: Bacillota bacterium; assembly: GCA_021846505.1. Lineage (GTDB taxonomy): Bacteria > Bacillota > Sulfobacillia > Sulfobacillales > JAIMBI01 > JAJZWV01. The sequence continues at coordinate 48,805 of JAJZWV010000020.1, read as the reverse complement.
TCTATGAGGTGCACTTGGGGTCTTGGCGCCGGGGGACCGACGGGCGGTGGCTCAGCTACGAGGAATTGGCCCCCCTCTTGAGCCGGTGGGTTCGTGCCCATGGCTTTACGCACGTGGAGATCCTGCCGGTGATGGAGCATCCGTTTTATGGGTCGTGGGGGTATCAGACCACGGGCTACTTTGCCCCCACGTCCCGCTATGGCACGCCCACCGAGTTCATGCGCTTCATCGATGAGCTGCACGGCGACGGCATTGGCGTCATTCTGGACTGGGTCCCCTCCCATTTTCCCGGCGATGCCCACGGGCTGGCCCAATTTGACGGCACCGCGCTCTACGAGCACGCGGACCCCCGCGAGGGGTTCCACCCGGACTGGCACACTCTGATTTTCAACTACGGGCGGCATGAGGTGAGAAGTTTTCTGCTGTCCAGCGCACGCTTTTGGCTGGATGTGTACCATGCGGATGCGCTCCGGGTGGATGCCGTGGCCTCCATGCTGTATCGGGACTACTCCCGAGCACCCGGCGAGTGGATTCCGAACCGGGAGGGCGGCCGCGAAAATTTGGAGGCCATCGCTTGGCTTCGCCAGATGAATGCCGCAGTGTACGCCGAGTGCCCCGGCATCGCCACCATGGCAGAGGAGTCCACCGCCTGGCCCGGGGTGTCGGCCCCGGTGCACGACGGGGGGCTGGGTTTCGGCTTCAAGTGGGACATGGGCTGGATGCACGACACGCTGGAGTACTTCGCCCGCGACCCGGTGCACCGGCGCCACCACCACGGCGAGCTGACCTTTCGGATGGTGTATGGATTCCAGGAAAACTTTGTGCTGCCGCTCTCGCACGACGAAGTGGTGCACGGCAAGCGCGCTCTCGTCGAGAAGCTGCCCGGGGACAGTTGGCAGCAGCTGGCGCAGCTTCGGCTCCTGCTGGCGTATCAGTGGCTCCTCCCGGGCAAGAAGCTGTTGTTCATGGGCGGCGAATTTGGCCAGCGCACCGAGTGGAATCACGAGCGGAGCCTCGACTGGCACCTTTTAGAGCGCCCGGAGCACCAGGGGGTGGCCCGGCTCGTCTCGGACTTGAACCGCCTCTACAGCGCCGAGCCCAGCCTGGCCACCACGGATCGGTCGCCCGAGAGCTTTCGCTGGGTGGTGGCGGACGACGCGGCCCACAGCGTGTATGCGTGGCTCCGCACCAGCAGCCGCGGCCGGCCGGTGCTTGCCGTGATGAATGCGACCCCGGTCCCACGCAGCCACTACCAGCTGGGGGTCCCCGCCGGCGGGACCTGGGAAGAGCTGCTCAATACCGATGCGGACCTGTATGGCGGCAGCGGGCTTGGCAACTGGGGAGCCGCGGCCAGTGAGGCGGTCGCCCAGGGCGAGTGGCCTCACCGGCTGACGCTGACCCTTCCGCCGCTGGCGCTCTTAGTGCTGGCGCCGGCGGCAGCCAGCCCCGGCCAAGGCAGCGGGCCGCCGGCCGCGCGGTAGAGGGCGCACCTCTCCTCGCGGCTCAGATCCACATCGGCCGCCTGGCAGCACTCCCGGAGCCGCTCCGCGTTCATGGTCCCGATGACCGGCTGCATGTGGGCGGGCTGCCGCAGCAGCCACGTCACCCCGATGGTGGTGGGGCTGGCCCCATGGTCCGCGGCCACGCGCGCCAGCGCTTCAAAGGCGGAACACTTCGGGCTTCCGAGAAGCACGCCCTTGAAGCATCCCTATGGGAAAGGCGCCCGTGGCTGGATGGCGATGCGGTGCAGGCGGCAGCAGTCCAGCACTCGCCCGTCCGCGGTCCACGGCCTCGGCGCTCAGCCTGTTCACGTTCAGCCCCTGGACAATCACCGCGGCGTTGGTGATGCACAGCGGGATCTGGTTGGCCCCCAGCGGCTGGGAACATAGTGGGCCAGCAGCTCCATCTGCATGGGTTTTTCGGTTCGAGACCCCAAAGGGCTGCACTTTGCCGCGGGCGGCCCGCTGGACAAACGCCTCCGCCACCGCTTCAGGCTCCACCAGCGCATCCGGCCGGTGCAGCCGCAGGACGTCCAAGGAGCCGTGCCCAGGCAGCGCAAGCTGCCTTCGACCGACACCAGGACACGTTCGCGAGAAACATCATAAGCGCCGAGCCGAATGCCGCATTGCGACAGCAGGATGACATGTCGCGGCGGCACGGGGTCAGGCGCGCCGCCTCCCGAGCCACTCCTCGCATGCCCCGCCCCCGGAAATGTCCGCGCACGCGCCCCCTGCTCCAGCGCAGCCCCCACAAACCGCTCCGCGGCTGGCAGGTCCAGCTGGCGGAGCCGCATGCATCCCACCGCCACGACCGGCAGCGCCAACTCCGAGGTTCCCAGCGGCGCCGTCTGCATGGCCCACCCCCCTTTATGTTTAATGGCTATGCCCTCGCCGGAGCCTTCTCTCATCGTACCGGCTGGGACGGCCCCCATCGCATTGGCAATGTTTCCGCCGGCGCCGGGGGCTCACCTCTTCCCGCCTGCAGCCGCCCAACTCGGGTGCCGGCGCGCCGCAAGCCGCCCACTATGGCTTGCCCTCTGTGACTGCCACAATCTATGATGGCGGTGCTGTGTGGGAGACTCCGGGAGGCAGGGCGTCGCGTGCCAATGGGACCGTTGGGCCCAAGAGCCGGCGCTCGGATCCGAGCGCCGGCGGCAGCTGCGAGGCATGGGTGGTCCCGGCCATTCTGTTTGGGATGGGCACGGCGCTGGTGCCCCTCGTGAGCGCGGGCGGCGGCTCACAGACGCCGCGGGTGCTGGCCCGCCTTGATGCCCCGCTGCCGAAAAAGCTTTCCCGATGGGCGCGGCCCAAGTCCCTCCCGATCCGCGCGATTCTCAAGATCCGTGCGGTCCGCCCGACAAGAAGGAGGCGACGATGGCGGCTCTGCTGATGGGCAGTGTGGTGGGCGACCCGCGAGCCGCCGATGCGCCGCGCGAGGGGACTGCACCGGGCGTGGCGCGGCATCCCACCTGCCACCAGCGCATCCTCACGATCCTGTGGACCGCCTCTGGTGTCATCGAAGACTTGGAGGAGAGTGAGTTTGGCCCCCTCGAGGACTAGCCGCGGCGCCGACCACCCGGTCCATGTCGTCGCGCTTGACCGCTTGCGCATCGGCAAAAATCAAGCTGAAGGGCCTCGGGCCAGGGCCTCCACCCAGTCCCCGGTGATGGCCGTGACGTCTGAGCAGACCTGCAGCGGCGCGGGAGCCATTTTCGCCCGCGCGGGGCCGCGCTCGGCCGCAGTCACCGGCACCTGGGCCGGGTGGCCAGCCAGGCGGCGACTCCTTCTGCGCCCGTGCCAATCCCCAGGATGGGGGCTCCGCACACGGCGCCTGCGAGCGTCGCCAGCAGTGCGCCGGCCTCTTCGGTTCAGACCTGCTCAAAGCCAGCGGCTTGGGCCAGCGCCCGCGGTTCCACCACTTTGGACGGCTTGCCGGGGGCGCTCATGAGCAAGCTGCCAGCGCGACGCGCCGGGCGGCGCCGGCGTCTGCCAGCAGCGCCGCCTGATCAGGGTGGCAGGTGAGAAACAGCACCTGGTGGTGCTGGGCGAACGCTCCCAGCACATCTGCCATCACCCGCTGGCGGGTGGGGTCGGCGTTGACCAAAATGTCGTCTAAGATCACCGGCATTTCGCGGCCGCGCCGCGACTGTTCCTCGATCCACGCCAGCCGAAACGCCAGGTACAGCTGCTCCTTGGCGCCGCGCGACAGTGCCTCGGCGCGGTACACCGCTCCGTCGGCCAGCTGCACTTCCAGGTTTTCATCGTCAGTGGCCCACAGGTTCACATAGCGGCCGCCCGTGACCCGCCGGTACAGAGCCGACGTATCCCGCATGACCTGGGGCTGGCGCTCCTTCCTGAGCGCGTCGCGAGCTACTTGAATCGCCGTCTCAGCCCACTGCAACTCCAGCCAGGTGGCCACATTCCGCTCCAGCGCTTGGCGACACACCTCCTGGTGCAGCCGCGCGTCGGCCAGCGTGCCGGATTGCTCCAGCCGCTGGCGCGCCTGGCGTGCGGTGGCCAGCTGACCCATGACCGCGTCCCGCTGGCGGGCAAGATCCTGACGCGCCTGGGCCACCCGCTGGCGCTCTTCTGCCAAGGCCAGCTCAGTCCACGCGGCGAAGGCGGTGCGGAAGTCCACATCCAAGGATTGCACGACCGGATCGGTGCCGAGGCGCTGCTCAAGCCGCCCAGCCTCCTGCCTCGCGTTCTGCCACGCGGCCCGGCTTTTCAGCTGCTCCTGAAACTCCTCCTCCGACCGCGCGCCCACTTCTTCCCAGATCGCCTCCAACTCCAACTGGGCTGCCTCCGCTTGGTCCTGGGCGCCCTGCTGCGCGGCCCGCTCCTCAGAGCGAGCCTGAAGCAACCGCACCCACGCCGGACGCTCCTCCCGCCAGCTTTGCCACCGCTCTGGCTCTCGCCCCCCGAGGAGGCCCCAGCGCTCCAGCACTGGCTCTGCGGCCGTCCAAAATTGCCGCTCCGCCTCCTGGATCTCGCCCAGCTGGCGCTCCCGCTCGCGAATGCGCACCAAAAGCTCACTCCAGCGCGGCGCCTGCACCATGAGCGCCCGCGCACCTGGCACCGTAAGCGCCGGCATGTCGGCATTCTGCCAAAAGCGCACCCAATTTTGCTGCGCGCGGTCGGCCGCCCGAACGGCGGCGGCATACTCGGCGCGGGCACGGGCCAGCGCCGCCGGCTCGGCCGCAGCTTCCTCGGGCAAGAGGCGCCCCGGGTTCGATCCCGCGCTCATCACGCGCCACGCGGCCACGGCCGCCGCCGCGGCAGCCGCCAAGCCCGCCCCCCACGCCCAGGGAGGCGGCATAAACCCGGCCAGCAGGGCCAGCAGGGCCGACACCCCGGCCAGCGCGGGCACCGCCGCCAGCTCCCGCGTTCGGCTCACCCTTCGCTGCTCCGCCTGGATCCAGGCGCTCTCGGCTTCGCCAGCAACCTCTGTCAGGCGGCGGTCCGCGTCCGCCCTCTCCCGCTCTGTGGCCTCGAGGACCCGCCCCAGCATCTCCAGCCCGTCAGAAAGCTGCAGGGCACGCGCCGGCCAATCGGCGGCGGGATCCACACCCAGCTGGGCCGCCAGCACATGCAGCTGGCGGCGCGCGTCCAAAAGCTCCCCCTCCAGCCGAGCCGCTTGCTCGCGCTGGCGGGAGATGGCCGGCCACTCATCGACCAGCGCATGCCACGCCGGGTCCAACAGCGCCGCCTGCACGGCTGCATCGGGGAGGCGCCGCTCCAGCCTCTCGAGGCGCTCCTGAGCGGTGGCCGCGGCCTGGCGCGCCTCCCGGGCGCGGATGGCGGCTTCCTCCGCCCGCGGACCGGCGGAGGCCGGCCAGTCCGCCAGCTTGGCCCCGGCAGCCACCGCGTCGGCGCACGCCTGCCAGCGCTGCCAGTCCGGCCACAGCGCCGCCAGGCGGTCCACGCGCGCCTGCCGCTCTGCGAGCGCCGCGTCCTCCTGTGCAAGGCGCTCGCCCTCCTGCTGGGCTCGGCGCTCGTCCTGCAGCCAGCGCTGCCAGGTAGCCTCTTCCTGCTCGGCCCGCGCCACAGCGCGGCTGGCATCCGCATAGGCACGCTGGGCCAGGTTCAGGGGCTGCTTCTGGCCACGCGGCCGGTACACACTCTCGCGGTCGGCTTTCAGGTCCCCCAGCACCCGCTGCAGGTTGACCCCGCCGGCCAGCCCTGCGGACAAAAGCTCGGCCCCCACCTGATCTCCCTTGAGCGAGCCGATTTCCTGCAGCTCCGTCAGCCCAAACGCGTACACGTTGCGAAAGAGGCCGCGGGTGGTGCCGCCCAACAGGCCTTCCCAGTCGGCCGCGGCCAGCTCCCGGCCGCCGCTGTCGCGGAGCCGAAGGGTGCGGGGGGCACGCTCCACCCACACCGCTTGGCCATCCGAGCTGATAAGCTCGGCCCGGCCGCTCCAGGAGCCCGGGCTGGCGGCCGCCGGCATCTCGCCCCGCGGGCCAAACAGCAGCACGCGAAGAAAATCCAGCAAGGAGGACTTGCCGGCCTCATTGGGACCCTCGATTGCGACCAGCCCCTCAGGCGGAAGCGTGAGGGTCCGCCGCTCCAGAGGGCCAAACCGGTCAATGTGCACCTGGTGAATCCACATCCTCCGATCCTCCTCCTACGAAAGCTCCTCGCCCAAAAGCTCGCGCAGGCGATCTTTCACGCGCTGCCGCACGGACGCCGCCATATCGTCCAACTCCCGGGCTTCTGGGTCGGTGCCCGGCCCGGCGCTGGCGCGCGGCCACAGCTCACGTGCCTCCCGGGGCACCTCCAGGCGGTCCACCTCCGCCAGCGCCCGCGCTAAGAGGCCGTCCGACGGGTCCGGCGCCAGGGGGCGGCCGAGGCGGGGCTGAATGGATTCGACAAACACGAAGCCGGGACGGGCTTCCGTGTCCGACAGGCGCTCCGCCATCGCCAGCCAGTCCTCCGGCATCAGGCGCGCCAGCACCGAGCGGCCCACGAGCTCCACCCGCACCAGCGCGCCGGCCGCTCCTGGCCAGCCGGCGGACAGCGCCTCGGCCAGCCGGCTCTCCAGCCGGTCAGCATGCTCCTCGCCGGTCACGTCCATCGCCACCGTCTGCCACTGCACGGGCGCCAGGGCGTGAAAAGTGAGGCGCGCCGCCCCCCACTCATCGACGTGTCCCACCACCGCGCCCTTAGGCCCGTCTTCCCGGGGATGCCGGCCCTGCAGGTTTCCGGGGTACACCACCCATGGCGCTTCGGACAGCACCGCCCGGTGGTGAATGTGGCCCAGCGCCCAGTAGTCAAACGGGCGCTCCGTCAGGTCGCTGAGCCGAGCGGGCGCATAGTTGTCGTGGCCGGGCTGCCCGCCCACATTGGCATGCAGCACAGCCAGGGCCCAGGGGGCATCGTCTGCCCGCTGGAACTGCTCCGCGTAGGACGCCGTCACGCTGGCTTCGGGGTACGATACCCCGTAAACCTCGCACAGCAGGCGATGGGGATGGTGGGGGTCCGGCACCCCCACGTGCCCGACGCGGCCGCCGGGAAAGCGGGTGAGATTGTCTGGCCAGCTGATGTCGAGAGACAGCGCGTCGGCGGGATCGTGGTTGCCATGGGCCCAAAACACGTGAATGCCGTGGGCGGCCAGCCGGGCAATGCCGTCCCGGAGCTTCAGCTGAGCGCGGAGGCTCGGGGCCGTGTGGTCAAACACGTCACCCGCCCACACCATGAACGCGGCCGCCTCATCCACCGCCAAGTCCACCAGCCGATCAAAGGCGTCCAAGCTGGCTTGCTGCAGCACCGGCTGGAGCCACGGGGCGGTGCGGGACAGCCCCCGAAAGGGGCTGTCCAAGTGCAAGTCCGCCGCGTGCACAAACCGAAACGCGCTGCCCTCCATCTCGCATGCCCTCCCGTCTTCGTAGCACCGTGGCGCCGCCGTCGTACGCCGATAAGGGCGGGCCGGCGGCTAGCGGCCAGCCTTTCAGTAGCCCAGCTGCCAGCCGTGGTCCACGCGGAGCGCCTGCCCGGTGATGCCGCGAGCTCGCAGCAGGAACAGAATGGCGGCCGCCACCTCCTCGGGCAAGGTCCACTGGCCGTCTGCTGCCCCCTTGGGTGGTCCGCCTGCCGCGACCCCCATGCCGCTGGCCATCGGCCCCGGCAGCACGGCGTTCACCGACAGGCCCTCAGGCCCCCACTCCACCGCCAGGTGCCGCGTGAGGCCGACGAGGCCAGCTTTGGCGGCTCCGTAGGCCGCATCCGGACCGGCGCGCGGAGCCAGGCAGGCGTCGATGCTGCCCACCAGCACCAGCGAGCGCGGAGCCTGGAGCCGCGGCGCCAGCACCCGCGCCAGCGCAAACGCCGCCGTGAGATTCACCGCCACGGTTTGGCTCCACTCATCCGGGGTGATGCGGTGAGCGCTGTCGGCATACACAACGCCGGCCGCGTGCACGAACGCCCCCACCCGCCGCGCGCTGGCGGCGCCCGCCACCTGGGCGGCGGCCCCCCAGGGGTCGCGGAGATCACTGTGGACCCAGGCGTCAGCGGCGGAGCCCTCCGGGTGGCGCGACACGCCCAGAACTTGGCCGCCGGCTTCCCGCCAGCCCCGCGCCACCGCCGCGCCAATGCCCGACGTAGCGCCGGTGAGCACCAGCCAAGGTACCGCCGCCGGTGTGGCGGGCTGCTCCGGTTGTCGGTCGACCACGTTTAACCTCCCACAAATCTGCTAGCATGGGGACACTGAAATCCAATGGCCTGTCCGCCGCGTCTGGGCAGCGGGTGGCCCACATTCATCAGGAAGAGAGTGAACCCATGGAACGAGCCACCCCTTTTCGGTTTTCCCCCCGCCCCCACCGCGCCGAGGAGATTCAGTGGCAGCCCTGGGGAGCCGAAGCGTTTGAGGCGGCTCGCCAGCAGAAAAAGCCGCTGCTGCTGTCCCTGTCCGCAGTCTGGTGCCACTGGTGCCACGTCATGGACGAAACCACGTATTCGGATCCCGCTGTCATCGCGGCCATCAATGAGCATTTTATACCGCTGCGGGTGGACAACGACAGCCGGCCCGACATCAACCTGCGCTACAACATGGGCGGATGGCCCTCGACCGCGTTTCTGACAGCGGGCGGGGAGGTGATCACCGGCTCGACCTTTGTGCCGGCGGAGCAGATGCGCCCGCTGCTGGAGCAGGTGCGCGCGTACTATGCCGAGCATGAGGCCGAGCTGGAGGGCCAAGCGCCGCCCGTCGAGCCGGTGGAGCCGGCAACCAACCCCTCCGAGCCCACGCCGGCTCCTTTGGCGGCCGTGGACGAAGCTTTGCGGCAGGAATTTGACCGAGCGTACGGCGGAGTCGGCAGCGGCACCAAGTTTCCCCAACCGGAAGTGTGGGAGCTGGCGCTGGCCCGCTTCGTCTATGAGGGGCAAGGGTGGGCCGCCGGCATGGCCGTCCGCACCATGGACGCCATGGCCGGCAGCGCGCTGCAGGACGACACGGCCGGGGGCTTCTTCCGGTACTCCACCACCCGCGAGTGGACCGTGCCGCACTACGAGAAAATGCTGGAGGACAATGCCCGGCTGGCCACCCTGTATCTCCACGGATACCAGGTGATGGGTGACGAGCTGTACCGGGACATCGCTCAGCGCACCTTGACCTGGGCGCGCGCCACGCTGCAGCAGCCGGCCGGCTTCTTTGGCGGTTCGCAAGATGCGGATGAGGCGTACTATCGGCTGAGCCAAGCCGACCGCGCCGGCCGGCCAGCTCCCTACGTGGACCCCACGCTGTACGCCGGGCCCAATGGCTTGATGGTGTCGGCGCTGCTGCTCGCTTCAGCGGTGCTGGATGATCGGTGGCGCGCGGAGGGGCTCACGGCGCTGGAATCGCTGTTCACCGAGCTGTACGACCCGGATCGCGGCCTGCTGCACGACGACCGCGAGCGCACCATGGCCAACTGGCTCGCCGATTTGGTGAGCGTCGGCCTGGCCTGCCTGGACGCGCACCTGCTGACCGGTGACCCGGAGCACCTGGCCCGGGCCGAGAGCCTTCGCGCGCTCATGGATCGCGACTTGGCCGACGGGGATCGCCCCGGGTACTTCGACAGCCCCGCCGCGGACGGGACGCTCGGCCGCCTGGCCTTTCGGCAAAAGCCGCTGCAGGCCAACGCCGACGCGGCCCTGTTTCTGTTTCGCCTGGGCACCGCGCGTGACGACCGCGAGCTCGTGGCGCGTGCCCGCGGCCTCTTAGGAGCCTTTGCCGAGGTGGCCAGCCGCTTTGGCCTATTTGGGGCGGCGTGGGGCTGGGCGTACACGGCCATGGCCGCGCCGGCCCTCACGGGGGTGGTGGTCACGGACGACGACCCGCACGCGGCGCTGCCGTACCGCCGCGCCGTTTACCAGCTTTACTCGGCCAACACCTCCATGAAGGCCGTGGACATCATGGGGCCGGAAGCCGAGGACGCCGGCTATGACGAAGAGATTGCCCCGGCGCTGTATCTCTGCCGCGGCACCGTGTGCAGCCCGCCCATCCAGGACCCCGCTGAGGTGGGCAACGCCTTCCGGGCGCTGCTGAGTCCCACGCCGAGCGGACCCGCGCTGGTTACGTAGAGCCCGACGCGGCCCCGACCCGGCGAGCATCGCCCCACAGCCGCTCTAGGTCGTAGTAGCGGCGCTCGTCGGGCGTAAAGATGTGAACGATGACGTCGCCGTAGTCCAGCAGCACCCAGTGCGCGCGGTTGCGCCCCTCCCGATGGCGCAGCTGAGCGCCGGCGGCGGCGAGCGCCTCTTCCACGTCGTCCGCCAGCGCATCCACCTGGCGCACGCTTTGGCCGGTCATGATGACGAAGTAGTCCGCCAGCAGCGTCACCTCGCTCATGTCCAACACCACGACGTCCTGCGCCTTGTGACTTTCCGCCACGGCGGCCGCGCGGGCCGCCCAAGCCTGTCCGTCGCCCTCTGCCACGTTTTGCTGGTCCTCCTCCATGCTCTTCCATGGACCCTTAGCCGTCTCCGCCTCCACAAGCGTCGCGCCACGCGGCCTGGGTGCGCGGATGCGGCTCGAGCCCGCGCGCCGCCAGGTAGCGCAAAGTGGCGTCCAGCACCGCCCGGTATCCGCCTGCCACGCTGGCGGCCGCCACCGCGCGCAGTGCCTCCACGCCCGGATACCGCCGGCCCGGCTCCAGCGCGTCGGCCACAAACAGCAGCTGCCCCAAGGGATCGAGCGAGGGCGCGGCGCTCGTATGATAGCGTACCGCCGCCTGCATGGAGGGCGTCCCGACTAGGTCCCGGGCCATCCAGGCGGCCGCCACCGGGCCGTGCAACAGGATCGGGCTCGCCCGCTCTGCCTCATCGGCCGGCCAGTGGAGCCGCTCCGCCTCCGCCACCAGGGCCGACCCCGGCCACTCGCGGGCCAGGTCGTGGACCAGTCCCGCCCCAAATGCGTCCGCCGGGTCGACACCGCACCGCGGGGCCCACGCGGCCGCCAAGCAGGCCACCGCCCAACTGTGGGCCTGCCGCCGGTCCGACAGCCGCTCCAGCCTGGGCCGTGCCCATACGCGAACGGCCGGGTTGTCCATGGCTTTCCTCCCTCGCGCGCTAGCGTGCCCTGCGATCCGTCTTGTCCGGCACCAACGGCGCCCGGTCCGGCACGAAAAGAAGCCCCGGGTGGGGCTTCTTTTCAAGGTGCACGGCTAGTACGAGTTTTGACGGGGACGCGCTTCGTTGACAATGATGTCACGGCCGCCCAGATTCGTGCCGTTCAAAGCCTCGACCGCCTGCTCCGCGTCTTGGTCGCCCACCTCCACGAAGCCAAAGCCCCGCGACCGACCGGTTTCCCGGTCAGTGATGATGCGCGCCGAGACGACCTGTGCGTGTTGAGAGAATGCCTGTACCAAGTCGTCTTCCGTCGTCGACCACGGCAGGTTTCCCACATAAAGGGTCCGAGCCATCTAGATCCGTTCACCTCCCAGGGAGTTACATGCCCAAGGCCTCCGGCCAGGGACCCAGGCACCGGTCGCCGATTCCGTAGGGAAGCGAAGGACCTTGGATGCTGGGAAACTCCTGACTACGAGTATACTATAACCCCGCGCAGGGCGCTATGCGCCCGTCCGGCATTGCTTATGGGCCGGCGCCATACAGCCGGTTTTTCCGGATATACTGCATCACGGCATCGGGAAGAAGATAGCGCACCGACCATCCCCGGGCGAGGCGCTCGCGAATGGCGCTGGAGGAAATGGCCAGTGCCGGCACCTCCAGGTGGTGGACCCTGCCCGCCGCGGCAGGCAGGGCGGCTGTCACTTGCTCGATCCGGACCGCATAGCCGGGGCGGCTGGCCGCGATGACTTCGGCGTGCTGGAAAATATCCTCCGCCGCGTGCCACCGAGGCATGTCCATCACCGCATCCGCGCCAGTAATGAAGTACCACAGGGCCTCGGGTTCCTGAGCATGAAAGTGGGCTAGCGTCTCGCTGGTGAAAGAGGGCCCCGGCCGATCCATTTCCATCCGCGACAATTCAAACCACGGATTGGCGGCGGTCGCCAGGAAGGCCATCAGGTAGCGGTGCTGTGCATCCGCGATCACCCCCTTGTGGGGCGGCTGACCGGCCGGCACGAAGATGACCCGCTCCAACTCAAAAGCATCCCGGGCCACTTCGGCCGCGACCAGGTGCCCGTAGTGAATCGGATTAAACGTGCCGCCCATCAGGCCGATGGCCCGTCGCCTCGCTTCCAGGCTGTGCTGCTTTCCCATCTTCGCCCGCCCTATTCGATTCCCCGGCGGCGTTTTCCTGCTGGATCCTCTGACTTCGCCGCCGTCTTCGCAAATTTCGCTCCTCCAGCTGCTCCGGCCACCCCTCGCGGGCCAGGCCGCCTTCAAACCACACCAGGATCCCGTCGCCCACGTGCACGCGGTCACCTTCCTGAATGCCCGCCCGCCGCAGCAAGTCCACTACGCCCCGCCGGCGCAGGTACTCCATGAAGTACTGCTCCGCCTCGAGGCTACCCCAGCGCGTCATCGCGCTGCGCGGCAGCACGTCCCCGCCGACCGCGTAGGCGGCCGGTCCCACCTCGCCCGGATCGGCGGCCAGCCGCTCCACCGTCACGCCGGCCACCGGCGGGGCCACGGTCGGGGGCGGTGGGGGCGCTTCGGCCGGCGGCGCCGTGGCCAAGTGCTCCGCCAGCCGCCAGCCCAGCGCATCCAGGCCCTCGCCAGTGAGCGCCGACAGCGAAATCACGGGCTGCCCCAGCCGGTTCTCCACGTCCGCCATCCGGGCGCGCGCCGCCGGCAGGTCCACTTTGTTGGCCACCACCAGCTCGGGGCGGTCCGACAGGGCATCCGAGTATAGGGCCAGCTCGCGCCGAATCGCGTGGTAGTCGGCCACCGGGTCGCGAGTGGTATCGGGCGACAGGTCCAGGAGGTGCACCAGCACTCGCGTCCGCGACAGCTGGCGCAGAAAATCGTGCCCCAAGCCCGCCCCGTCCGCCGCCCCCTCGATAAGCCCCGGCACGTCAGCCATCACGAACGGGTCCCCGTAGCGTTCCACCACGCCGAGGTTGGGCACGAGGGTGGTGAACGGATAGTCCGCGATTTTGGGGCGGGCCGCCGACATGCGCGAAATGAGGGTGGACTTCCCCGCATTCGGAAAGCCCAGCAAGCCGACGTCGGCCAGCAGGGTGAGCTCGAGCACCACCCAGCGTGATTCCCCCGGCTCCCCCCGCTCCGCGACGCGCGGCGCCCGGTGGCTGGCGCTCGCAAAGTGCGAGTTGCCCCGGCCGCCCCGGCCGCCGCGGGCCAGCACCCGACGCTCCTCCGGCTTCACCAGGTCCGCCAGCAGGTGCCCGTCTTCGTCCAGCACGCGCGTGCCCGGGGGCACCCGCACGACCAAGTCGGCTCCCTGCCGCCCGTAGCGGTCGGAGCCCTCGCCGGATCGGCCGGACTCCGCCCGAAAGTGCCGCTGGTGGCGGAAGTCCATCAGCGTGCTGAGGCCCGAGTCCACCACAAAAACCACGTCGCCGCCGCGACCGCCGTCGCCGCCGGCGGGACCACCTTTGGGGACAAACTTTTCACGGCGAAATGCCACGGCCCCGTCCCCGCCGCGGCCCGCCTCCAGATAGACGCGCGCTTCGTCTACAAACACTCGGCTAACCTCCCCGGCCTCGCTGGCCGGCATGCGGCCGCTACTGCCACAGCCACCGCTGAGCCTCCTGACCCACCCGAAAGCGCACCGAGCGAAAGTACCAGGCGGTGCGCACCGGCGGGCCTTCGGCCGCGACCCGCACCGCGAACCCGCGCGGCCCAGCCTCCACCGCAATCTGGCCGCCCATGCCTGCGCGCGCCAGGGCATCCAAGGCGGCCGCCACGCGAAACAGCGCCCGCCACAGCCTGGGGCCAGACGCAGGCTGACTGGGCCAGGACAGCTCCACGCCGGCGGCGTCAGCACGCCCCTCCAGCCACCACACCGCCACACTGGCCCCCCCCGGCAGGGCGGCCACCCACGGCACGCCAGCCGCGGCGGCCGCCAGCACACGCGCCACCTCGTCCACCCGGCCCAGCTCCAGCCAGCCGGACGCCAGCTGCTGCTCGTTGGCCCACCGGTGGCGCAGGTGATGCACCGCGGCCGCCGCCTGGCGAATCACGGCCCAAAGCAAAAGGGCCATCCCTAAGATGGCCCACAACGCCAGACACGCAACACACCAGGGCCACGGGAGCCGAGATAAAGCCACGTCCCCCGCCAGCCACCCCACCAGCGCCCCGAGCGAGCGCATCCCGCTAGCCCCCCCAGTCAGTTAGGGTGCTTCCGTCGTGGGAACCACGGTCACGAACTGGCGCTCATAGCTGTGGCGAAACTTGACGTGGCCGTCGGCCAGGGCAAACAGCGTGTGGTCTCGCCCCAAGCCCACGTTCGGGCCCGGGTGCCACTGGGTGCCGCGCTGCCGAATGATGATGCTGCCGGCCGTCACCCACTGCCCGTCGCTACTTTTGACCCCCAAATACTTGGGATTGGAGTCCCGCCCGTTGCGGGAGCTGCCGCCCCCCTTCTTGTGTGCAAACAGCTGCAGACGCATGTCCTTACGCCTCCCTTGACTCTTCGGACTCCACAAACCTCACGAAGCGCGGATGGCTCTCAGCCAAATCTCTCAGGCCCGCCACCATGGTGGCGGCCACCGCTCCAGCCTGGGGCTCTGCGGCGGCATCCCACCAAAATTCGGCGGCGCCCGCCTGCACCCGGCACCGCGCCGCGCCGCACACCACCTCGTCAAATCCAAGGCGCCAGGTCTCCACCAAGGCCGACACCGCCGCGCACACTAAGTCTGCGCCATAAGGTCCGGCATCGGCATGGCCACCCACCCGGAGGTGAGACAGCTGGCCCGGGTGCTCCGCCAGTGTCACCTGCACCACGGCTAAGCCTCGGCGGCCGGCGCCTCCATCGCGTCGGCGGCCGGTTGGCCCGTCCGATCGATGCGGTCTACCTGCACACGAGTCAAGTCTTGCCGGTGTCCCTGCCGCCGCCGGTAGTTCACCTTGGGCTTATACTTGAACACCAAAATTTTCTTGCCCCGCTCCTGAGCCACCACGTGGCCCACAACCGACACATCCGCCAGATAGGGCTGGCCGACCTGCGCTGCGCCGCTCTCATCCACCATCATCAGAACACGGGCAAAGCGAATTTCACTGCCTGCATCGCCTGCCAGCTTCTCAACCACGATTGTCTGACCGGGCTCCACTTTGACCTGCTTGCCGCCGGTCTCCACCACCGCATACATGAAAAGAGGCCCTCCTCACCGCTACGGGCGCGTAAGTCCATCATTAATGGTATCCGCCACAGGCGCGCTTGTCAATCGCCGCCGGCTCTGCGCCAGAACGACCCACACCCAAGTCCCAGCGGGCCATCAGGCCGGCCGCATGAGGATCGTGCTTTCCCGGCCGTCTGGTCGGCGCACGGCCGGCTAGGTCCGAAATGCACTTTCGGCCAGCGGCGGCGGCCCTGGCTCCGGCGCGCGCTTAGCAGGTGCGGCGGTGGGCACCAGCCGCGCAGTGGCAAACGTCCGCAGCGGCCGCTGCACTTCCACCAGCACCCGCTCGCCCACCATGTGGCCCGCCCCCTCGATGTCAATCACGTACCCTTCGATGCGGGCAATGCCATCTTTGGGATTGTTGGCATGGCGCTCCTCCACCAAGATTTTGAGCCGCTCGCCGTCCCGCACCGGCAGTGCTGCCCGCTCCACCTGGTGGCGCGTACCCAGCATCTTGATGCGCAGCTCCTCGGGGCCGCAGTCGGCCGCGCCCCGCACAAACACCGCGCGGCCGGTCGCGCGCTCCAAGTCCTTCAAGTTGTTGCCGCCCGGCCCAATCAGGTGAGCGGCCACCTGAGGCGCCGCCTCCGCCAGAATCGCCTCGGCGGCGGACTCGCGCAGCCGGTCGGCAATCTGCTCGCGCAGCCGTGCGGCAATGACCTCTTCCGACAGGATGCGGGCGCGGCCCTCACAGGTGGGGCACACCCGCGTCATCTGCGACAGCAAGCTTTCGTGGACTTTCTTGCGGGTCACCTCCATCAGTCCCAGCTTCGTGAGCCCCAGCACGGCCACCCGCGTCCGGTCTGCCTTCAGCGCCTGCTGAAAGACGCGCACCAGCTCCGTCTGATCCGCCTCGGTCTCCATATCAATGAAGTCGACCACCACGATGCCGCTGATGTCTCGGAGCCGCAGTTGGCGGGCAATTTCCACCGCCGCCTCCCGGTTGGTGACCATCACGGTATCGGCCAAGTCTGTCGTCCCCACGTTCTTGCCGGTGTTGACGTCGATGACGGTGAGAGCCTCCGTTTCATCCATGACCAGGTAGCCGCCGCACTTGAGCCACACTCGGCGCTTCAGCGACCGATCCAGCTCGGCTTCCACCCCCCGCGCGCGCAGCAGCGGCGTGGGCTCGGCCCACAGCTCGATGCGCTCCTTGAGCTTCGGCGACAGCGAGGCGGCAATTTCCCGCGCCTTCTCAAACGCGCCGGCGTCGTCGATAATCAGCCGGTCGACGGAGTCATCCATGTGATCCCGAATCGTGCGGGCCACCAGGCTTACCTCATGGTGCAGCAGCGCGGGGCCCTTAACCGCCTTGGCTTTCTTGGTGACCCGCATCAGGAGGCGCCGCAGATAGGAGAGGTCGCGCTGCAGCGTGCGGGCGGTTTGCCCTTCTGCCACCGTCCGCACAATGACACCCATGCCGCGAATGCGTATTTTCTCGGCAATTTGCCGCAGGCGGTCACGCTCCTTCTCGTCGGTCACGCGCCGCGAAATCCCAATAATCTCCGAGTACGGCGTCAGGACCAGGTACCGGCCGGGCAGCGACAGGTGCGTCGTGACCCGAGCCCCTTTGGTGCCGATCGGCTCTTTGACCACCTGGACGACAATGTCCTGGCCGACCTTGAGCACATCTTGAATCGCGCGCGGGTGGGCCTTGTCCGGCGCCTCCACCACTGCATCATCGACATACAGAAACGCGTTCTTCTCCAAGCCAATGTTGACGAACGCAGCTCTCATGCCCGGCAGGACATTTTCCACACGCCCCTTATAAATATTGCCGGCTGCATGCTCCTCGTCCTCGTGGTCGATGAAAAACTCCACCAGCTGGCCATCTTCGATGACCGCCAAACGACTAAATCGGGGACTAAAACTGACCAAAAGCTCCTTAAACACTTTCGCGGCCGCTCGGGCCGAGGGCCCGTCTTTCTTGCTGCGAGGCGCCTCCACTGTGGAAGGGGCTGCCTCCTCGGCCGCGACCGCCTGCCCATCCTCCGGAGATGGGCTCCGGTGCCGTCTACGCCGCGCCATGCGGACGCTCCTCTCACGTTGGTGTATTGCGGACGGGTTATCGGCCACCTGTCGGTCGCTCACCCCCTCTATCCCATCCGACGTCCGCTCCTTGGCGGCTGGGACCATGATAAAAGTTTCACACCAGTTGGTCAATTGCGACGGACCACCCGTGTGGCGGCTATCCCGCCGTGCGGCTTGCCCGTCCCTCACGGCTGTCGATGCCAGCACTTGCCACCATACCACGGCGGCGCCGGCCGCCAAAATCTCGGAGGCGGCGGCCGCCTACGGCCGGCGTACGAGGTGGCGCACAGGCGTGGTGGGACCCGACGCTTTAAGGGTCGCGAGCAGGTCCTGCTCCCACACCGTGCCCAGCAAGTCTTGCGCAGGGGTCAGCACTGCCACCCGGTGAAGCTTCTTGGGCCGCATGGCGGACAGCACATCACCGAGCGGCGCGTCCTCCCGCACGGCCACATCCTCCACCAGCCACACACTCTGCCGCTCCCAGGCCGCACGCCGCACCGCGAGATCGCGCACGGCCCAAGCTGCCCTCCCATCGGGCCGCCGCGCGGCCCACCACAAAAATCCTCCCAGCACCAGCACCTGCCACCAGAACACACCAAAGGCCGCCAGCAGAAAAAACCAGCCCGAAAGAACCCAGGCCGCCACCTCAGCCACACGGCGCACTTCGCGGTGAGCCTGCGCATAGCCCACGCGGCTGGCTCGCAGCGCCCTCCACAGGCGGCCGCCATCCAGCGGCGCGGCAGGCAGCAGGTTGAACAGCGCCAGCCCCACATTGACCCACACGAAAAACTCCAGCAGAACGGGGTTGACCGGCCACAGCTGCGGCACGGTCACGGCCAGTGCCGCCAACACCAGTGACGACAGCGGCCCGGCCATGGCCACCATCGCCTGGCGCGCCGGATCCTCGCTGTCCAGGCCCGACAGCCTCGCCACGCCGCCGAACGGGAGCAGCTCCACGCCCTCCACCTCGAGTTCCAGCACCCGGGCCGCCGCCACGTGCGCCAGCTCATGCCCCAGCACCGCCAGAAATCCCAGCGCCATCTGGAATCCCTGGCCAGCCAGCACGTAAACCGCCATCAGGGCGAGGACGCTCCAATGAACCTTCAGCGGCACACCGAGCACACGGCCGACCGGCACCTCAGCGCCTCCCCGGCACGCCTAGGTATGGCGTGTCCTGGGGGTTCACGGGATATCCGTGCTCCCACACCACCACCGTGATGGCCCCAGGGCTTTGGCCCAGCACAGCGCCCCGCGCCACCCGGCTGCCTGCCCGCACCGCCACTCGCGACAGACCCACATACCCCACGCGTATGGCCGGCGACACCACCACCCACACCGTGGGCCCCGACCGCGCCACCGTGCCCACCGCGCTGGCCAGCACTGGGCCGCCCACCGGCCCCTGCACGCGGACGCCCGGCTCAAACCGAAAGCCGCCTGCAGCCGGCTGCCAGCCGTAGCGCACTGCCACGTGCCCGTCGGGCACCGGAGCCACGGCCCCGCCCGGCACCTGCTCAGACCAGACGTCCAGCAGGGTGCCCCAGCTGCGCCGGCCAATGAATCGGGCGGCGGCGGCCAGCGCGGAGCGTCGGGGCCAAGTCCAGGTGTCCACGATCCGGGCGGCGAGGCGCGCCGGTGCCGCCGAGACCGGCAGCTCGCGGCGCATGGCCAAGAGCCCCCCCACCAGCACCAGCGCCACCACGATCTGCACGTGCCACCGCCGCCCGCGCGGATGGCGCCGCGACATACTCTCTGGGACGGGGCTCACAGCAATCCCTCCGCCCTCACGCTATGAGGGCGGAGGCTTTCTAGACCAAATTTAGGTGCACGAGGCAATAGCGCCCAACAGCCAATGCGCCGGCAGGGCGGCCGCGGGGACGCGCCCGTGGGCCGGTGCGCGTGCGCAAGCGCCAACGCCAGCTCAAGCATGACCGTGCTGCGCGCAAGCTTCCACCGGGATACCCCGAGCGGCAGCGGCGCCCACCCCGACACGTTCAACCCGTCGATGGTGTACACACAGCCGTGGCACGGGCAGTGAACCTCATTGGCACTGGCGATTCACACCCCAGGTGCGTGCACATGGGCGACAGGATGCAAGACTGAAACTTTCCCCCGATGTACCGCAGGTAGGCGTAGTCGGCGGCCGGGAGTTGGGCCCCGTGATCGGTCCGGATGTAGCGGTATGGCGTGCGCACCACCCCCCCACCCCGGCACTGCCCGCCTGCCGGGAGGTGGTTTTCAGGCTGGATGCGGACCCCAGGTTCACCCACTGCTCCGCAGACTTAGCAAACACCGGCGTCAGCGCCTCCACCACCACCGGGATGGCCACCACCAGCGCGATGAGCCCCATGACCCCGCCCAGCATCCAGTGAGTAAAGCCGCGCTGCGCCCATCCGGTGCGGCGGGGCGGTCGATTTCCTTGCGAGAACCCTCCCGGACTTTGACCCGGACCGTGGTCTGGGCCGTCAGCCGGATCCCAAATTGTTGCGGCCCCATAGCCCCGAGACTGGCCGCCACGCCCCCTCGGCTTCCCGGCACCCTTCTTGCACTGGCTTTGACATCCTCCCCACGGCTAACGCCGGGGGATTCCTCGGTGCCCTGGCGCCGTTCCTGATTCAGCGGGAGGCCAACGCCCGAGCCCGCCACAGGCAGCCACCCGGTGCCCCCGGCGGGGAGCGGCGCCCCCGGTCCTCCAGCGTCTCTGCCACCTGCACGTCCGCCATCTGCGCGCAGCCGCATGCCCGCAGCACCATCGCTCCCGCGTCGGCCGATTCGCTTTTGCCGTGTGTCCGCACTGCGGACATTCTTGCGACACGTCTTCCGCACGTCCACGGGGCTGGCCGCGTGAATTTCATGTGGGCGCGGGCCGACACGGCCGTAAAAATGGTCGCGGGGAGGTCGAGAGCCGCCAGGATGACGCGCAGGGCCGGCCGGTAGTGGCTGGGGAAGGCCCCGGCGCGATGGTCGCGGTCTTGCCAGAAGACCTGGATCCCCCGACAGTGCTTCAGGATCTCGTAGCCGGTGGGGCGCGCCAGGTTTCCCCGCTTGGACGTGGGCCGCGGCGCCGGATGGGCCCGCCCCCGCCGCTCCACCACGCTGAACAGCAACAGCGCGAGCAGCATGACGTACCCCAACGCCTGAAGGCGTTCGGGCTTCTTGAGGAAGATCGCGCCGACGAACGTGGGGGCCTTCAGGACGGGAAAGCGTTGCTCCACGCTGGTTTGGCCCTTGTACTCCCGCAACAGCGCCGCGGCGTCCGCGCGCGCGACCGGCACGGGGGGGATGAGCACGAAGCAGCTGCGTCGTTGGAGTTCCGCGCGCACGGCGATCGCGTCGCGGGGGCCCCAGGCCACGGTGACGTGATACGGGGTCACCACGGCGGGCGGCGCGGGGCGGGTGACGGCCCCGACGGTCGGGGTGCACGGCCACCACGGGGCGCGGTGGCCCGAAAGGCCGGCGCGGCCGCCTCGGCATCGGCCGCGCACTGAAAAGTTGGTCCGCCAGGGTGGCCGCCGCCCGGTCCGCCGCCGTGCGGATCCGCGCCAGCTCCCGGTCAAAAGCCTTCGCCTTCCGCTGGTCCAGGCGGGAGGAGCGGCAAACCACGAGGCGGTACGTCCGGTCCCGGATCGTGGCCGTGTGCTCGGCCGCCCAATAGGTGGCGGCGTGGGAACGCGCCGCTACGGGCCCGAGGGCGGTCCAGGTCGCCGCGCCGGCCACTCCCAAGGGGTCCGGCAGCCGGGAGAGCCAGGTGATGCCGGCGGAATGCAAGGCGTCCAGGTTGGACCCCGTGACCAGCGCCGCATCCGCGATGTAGATCAGGTCGGGCAAGGCCGCCGGGCTGAACGCCGCGACGAGGTGCGCGATCGGCTCGCCGTTCCGCCGTTGGTCGGACCGCTTGCCGTCCTCCACGCGGCCCAGGAGGGGCCCCCCGTCGCGGTTCACGAAGCACGTGAAGAGAATCTGCTTCACGTCGGGGCGGGGGTCCTTGGAATGGCCATGCCGCGGTGTCACCCCGTCGCCCCGTCCGCCGTGGGATACCGGCCCTACAGCGCCCGGGCCATCGACTCCCCATGCATGCCGCCGCGGTCGCGGGCCTCGACCACGCACGCCCGCGCCGCCACTGCGCTGAACACCGCGGCGGAGCCCGCCTGCGCGCACTGGTCCAGCGCACGCCCCAGTCGTCCCCCGGGACCCCGCCCCCAACAGGAGCGCGGGGTCGGTCAGCCGGAAGGCGTCATCCACCTGATACAAGGGCTCGCGCTCCGTGAGCCAATTCAGGAGGAGGGCCCGGATCCGATCGCCCGGCGAGAGCCGGCAGCGGGTCGCGTCCCCGGTGAGCCTCTGGTCGACCGTGGCCACCAGACCGATCCGGCGCGCCACGGCGGCGAGGATGGGGCCGGCGCCGACCACAGCGGCCGCTTGCAGCGGAGTGTTCATGGGGGCGGACTTCGCCACCGGGCTCGCGATCCATTTGCGAGAGTTTTCTGACTATAGCGCCGCCGAAATTCCCCTCGCCTCCACATTCTGTGTGCGGAAGACCTGTTGCGAGGAATAGGCGGCCGGGACCAACACCACCTGCCCGCCGCGTGCCACGCCCACTTGTTGTCGAGCAGCGTGGCCAACCGCCCCCAGCCTTCTCCAGCCTTCTCCAGCCTTCTCCAGCCTTCCCTAGGATAGCGCGATTCAGGCGGCCTGCTGACGCACAGGGCTCCCCGGCTGCTCCCCGGTGCCCGTCGCCGTGGCCGTCATGGGGCGAATGCGCAGATCCTCCAGCGCCACCGTCGCGTGGTGTGGGCTGGCGGCGGTGGTGCTGAGGCGCTGCACAAAACCGCGACGGCGGTCCGCCATCCGGGCATGCAGGGCGTGGAGGCGCCGCTTGGTCTTCTGCCGGTGCGGCGAAACCGGTTGGCCCTCACGGGCCCAAGGGCTTATCCCCCTGCGGGGAGTTCAGCCCGTCGGGTGGTTCCGCGGGCCACTGCGAGTCAAATCCCCAGGGCTAAAGCCCGGGGTTTCACGCCCCACCTGATATTGCCGCGCCGTGGGTGCTGATCCAATCCACGGCCGCCATTGCCTGAACTCGCGCGCTACAGCTGGTGCGGATGCGGCCCGAAAAACATGGACAGCGGGCGCGGCAAAATGCCCAGCTCCGACATCCTCCGACATCCAGCGCACATCGCGAATATACGGCTCCACACCGAAGTAGTCCCACTCGGCCACGGTCCACGGCCACTGCACGACCCCCGAGTCTCCCCAGGCTTCTGGCACCCGAATGGTCCAGCGTGGCGACCACACGCTGGCGTCTCCGTTGACGTGCTTAACAATGTCGTAAACTCCCAGTGGATGTGGCCCGGGCAAATCGTAGACCGCCCCTTCCACCCCAGGCATCACCATCAGCCGCATGATGGCTTCCGCCACATCCCCCACGTACACCGGCTGTGCCACCCCCAGCGTTTTGGGCACCAGTGCAAAGATTTGCTGCGCCCACGCTTCGAGGCGGCGATAGAAGTCACTTTCCTTCCCAAACATCATGCTGGGCCGCACAATCGTCCACGCCAGCCCGCTTTGGCGCACCAAAGCTTCCGCCTGCGCCTTCACCTGATGCAGCGGGAACACACTGTCGGGGTCGGCCCCCAGCGCGCTCACAAACAGAACCCGGTGCACGTCCCAGTGGCGCGCCCACGCCAGCATCCGCCGGACGGCCTCCAGGTGCCGCGGCCCGGCTGCGACCATGTCTTCCGCAAAGGACGGGCCCGCCGCCATGATGAGTGCCGCCAGTTCCGCGGGTGGGCCATCGGGCACACCGCTCTCGGGGTTCAGCGGCCAGGGCACATAGCCGGCGCCGTCCACAGGGGTGGTGACCGCCCCCATCACCCGATAGCCGCTCATATAGGCCCGGCGCACCACATGCGCGCCCAAAAAGCCATTAGCCCCTGTCACCATCACGGACGGCGCCCTCACGCGCGTGGTGTCTGCCGCCGCCGTGCTGGCCGTTTCTGCTCCCACCGCCGCATCCGCTCCTCCAGCCGCCGCAGCATCGCCACCACCGCCAACATCAAGGCGGCGTTGAGCGCCAGCAGCACACTTGCGATAAACACCCACGTCATGCCGCTCCCTCCCGCCGAATGAGGGTGGCCAACAGCTTGTCGCGCTTGCCCGTTTCGACACGGATGCGGCAGGTCCCTGCTGGCTCCAGCCAGCAAATTGGCCCGTCCCCGCGTCGGCCGAGACAGCCGGCGGCTATTACCGGGACCGCGGCGGCCGCGCGAAAGCGGCCGTCCTGGCGCAAAGCGAGCAGCAGATCTCGCGCGCCGCGATCCCAGCACCGCCAGCCGCCACACGCCAACGCATGCCATGGGAACTCGTGCATCAGCCGGTGAGGCAGCGCCCGGTCGGCTAGCCGCGCCGCCGCCCACCAGAGCCGCGGATGCTTCCGCCGCCGCCAAGAGCCCTTCGGCGCTGGGAGCCGCGGGCGCCGACAGCAGCACGGCCACCCACCAGCGCAGGGGCGGCTGGTTCTCTCGTTGCCAGCGGGCGATGTCGCCAACGCCCCTCCCGCCAGGGGGCCCACCAGCAGCAAAGACTCCATGCCTACACGCGGTGGCCGGCGCGCTCCGGCTGAAACCGGAACCGGCGGAAGAGCCACTGGACCAGCGGCTCGAGCGCGCCCCGCAGCGCCAAGACCATCAGGCCCGCTGCGACGCCGTCCGCCGCGCCCACGATGATGTCATCGGGCCAGTGCAGGCCCACAAACACTCGCGCCACGCCCACCACGGCCGCCAGCAGCATCGCCCACCAGCCATCGCGCGCCCGTGCGTAAAAAAAGCCGGTCGCGAATCCGAAGCTGCCCGCCGTCGTGTCGCTGGGGAACGCGGAGTCTTTCGCATGAGCCAGCAACTGGTGCACCTGGGACGGCGGCAGATACACAAATGGCCGAGGCTGATACGGAACCACATGCGTGAGCAGGTAGTTAATGGCCAGCGCCAACACCGCGCCAGTGGCGGCATACACCACCGTGCGCCGCGCGCGATTGGCCCGGAGCGGCGGCCAAAACCAAAACAGCAGGAGCAGCACGCCCCAAATTTCCGGGGCATCGCCCGCCAGTACCTGTCCCACTTTGTCCAACGCGGGCGACACGGCCGCCCAGTGATTGACCACCGAGAACCAATGCAAATCGAAACGGCTGACCCCCATCGTGGACCGGCTCACACAACTCCCCCAGTTCCTTAGGCCTAGTCATTCTGGTCACGGCACACCATGGGGCCGCCGGGCGGCCGCAGGGGTGGCGGCGGGGGCATTGGCCGACTCCGCGACAAACATAAACCGGTCGCGGCGCGCGTACACGCTCATCAACAGCCCCACCACCAGCGAATCGGCAATGAACGCGGATCCGCCGTAGCTGACAAAGGGGAGGGGCACGCCTGCCACCGGCATGACCCCGATGGCCATGCCCGCGTTTTCAATCACGTGGAAGCCCAACATGGACACGGCACCGGCGGCAATCAGCATACCCAGGCGGTCCTTGGCTCCGGCCGCAATCATCAAGCCCCGGGCCAGCAGGATGAAGTACACCAGCAACACACCCATCGTGCCGACAAAGCCCAGTACCTGTGCCACCACGGCAAACACGAAGTCGGTGGGGGCTTCCGGCAAGAAGCTCAGCTGGCCGGCGTGGCTGCCGGCCACCCCGACACCCCATACGCCGCCGATGCCGACGGCGATGCGGGACTGAATTTCATTATAGCCGGTGGTCATCGGGCTTTTCCCGGGATTCAGGAAAATCAAGAGGCGATTCAGCTGATAGGCGTGCATGAAGATGGGAATGGGATGATGGCCAATGGTCCAGTGCAGGTGGGCATAAATCCACAGCACCATGACGCCGAAGCCCCCGCCGAACACCAGCAGCAACTTGGGGCCGGGAGCACCGGCCGCGTACAGCATCCCCAGGAGAATCACGACAAACACCAGCGCCGTGCCCAAGTCCGGCTGCTTGATAATCAGCGCCATCGGCAGCAACACGTGCGCGATGGGGCTCACCCAATCCCGGATGTGCTTCATGCTCGGCCGCCGGGCCAGCAGGTCGGCCAGCGTAATGATGATGGCCACCTTGGCAAATTCCGAGGGCTGCACCTGAACGTGGCCAAAGCCAATCCAGCGCGACGCGCCCAGCGTCGTGTGGCCTTTGACCAGCACGGCCACCAGCAGCAGCATGTTGCCCCAGTAAATGTACTTGGACCACTGCGCGATGCGCTCGTAGGGGATGGCGGCCACCGTCAGGACCGAAATGACTCCCAGCACAATCCAAATGGCCTGCCGCTTGTCGTAGTAGGTGGGCTCCAGCGGGTAAATCGGCTTGGTGGCAATAAACAGGACCACCAGCGACAGCACTGCCAGGAGTGCCACGATGAACAGCACCACAAAATCCATGCGGGCCCAGATGCCTCGTGCCTTCACCCAAATCCCCCCCGGACAACGGCATTCATTATAACGGGACAACGCCGCCGGGGGGGCATGGGTTATTAAGGGTTCTTAAGGGTCCTCCCAATCTGCACCCGGCCGGTCTACGCGTGCCGCTTGACTGCGACGATTGGGATGTTGGCCACCAGCGCGACCGTGTCCTCGCTGCGCTCAAATTCGACTTTGAAGCCCTCCGAGTCGATGTCCATGTACGCCGTGATCACCTTCATCATGTCCGCGCGCAGTGCCTCCAGCAGTTCCGGCGACAAGCTGGCGCGGTCATGGATAAGCACCAGCTTCAAGCGCTCCTTGGCCGTGCCGCGGCTTCCCTCGTCGCGGCCCAGCACCCGGGTAATCAGGTCGAGGAAGCCGCCACCGCGGCCTTTTTGACTCATCCCGACCACCCCATCAAGCGGCGCAGGCGCGTGAACAATCCATCCTCCGCCACCGCCAGCACCGGCACGGCCTCACCGGCCAGCCGCCGCGCGATGTTTTTGTACGCATCGCCCGCCTTCGAGCGGTCCGACAGCACCGCCGGCTCGCCGCGGTTGCTGGACATAACAATGCCTTCATCTTCCGGCACCACACCCAATAGCTCGATGGCCAAAATCTCGATGATGTCATCGATGTCCATCATCTCGCCCCTTTTGACCATCGCAGGCCGCAGGCGGTTCACCAGCAGCAGCGGCTTGGGAACTTCCTGAGCCTCCAAGAGCCCCACGATGCGATCCGCGTCTCGCACCGAGGATACTTCCGGGGTCGCCACCACCACGGCCCGATCAGCTCCCGCCACGGCGTTGCGAAACCCCTGCTCGATGCCGGCCGGGCAGTCGATAATCACCCAGTCGAATTCCTGCTTCAGATCAGAGACCAGCTGGCGCATCTGCTCCGGCGACACGGCATTTTTGTCTCGCGTCTGAGCCGCTGGCAGCAGGAACAGGTTGTCAAAGCGCTTGTCCTTGATCAGGGCTGGCTTCAGCTTGGCAAACCCTTCGACCACGTCCACCAAATCGTACACAATCCGGTTCTCCAGGCCCATCACCACATCCAGGTTGCGCAGGCCGATGTCGGCATCCACCAGCACCACGCGATGGCCCATGTTGGCCAGGGCCGCCCCCAAGTTGGCGGTGGTGGTGGTTTTGCCCACGCCGCCTTTCCCCGAGGTGATGACGATGGCCTCTCCCATAAGTGCATCTCTCCTAACCTGGCCAGGGCGTCCAGCACCCTAGCGGTCGTCGTACAACTGCGTCAGACTATCCAACACGACATGGCCCTCCCGGACTTGGGCCACTTCCGCCACCTGGGGCGGCCGATCTCCCTCCGGGGCTCGTGCAATATGGTTCGCAATGCGGAGCTGGGTGGCTTCCAGCCGGAACGCCGCCACCACTCGCGCCGCGTCGCCCGCCGCCCCGGCATGTGCCAAGCCGCGCAGCACGCCCATCACCACAATGTCGCCGGTCGCGACAATTTCGGCGCCGGGATTGACGTCGCCCAGCACCACCACGTTGCCTTGATAATGAACCCGCTGGCCCGACCGCAAATGCCGCCGCACCAGCAGGGTGGGCTCGTCCACCCGCCCGTCCAGCCAAGGCGTCGCCATGCTGGTCTCGGCCGCGGTGGACGCTCGTCGCCGAGGCATACCGGCCGTTCTCCCCCTTTTACCGCTTCCACCTGGGTCATTCGGGCTTGCGGCGCCAAGTCCTGCCGCTGTTTGGCGTGCTCGGCGAAGTTTCCCTCTGCATTATAATCCCAGACAGCACAATATGGCAGGAGGGGTCAGAACCGGAGGCTGGCATCGACTTCATGACGCGGCCGCAGCCGGGCCAGCCCCATAACCGCCCCGGTCATAAACAGGGCAAACAAAATATCGGTGGGCAGCGGCGCCACAAACGGCCGGAACGCAAAGGAAAAGCCCAGCAGCCGCAGAACCCCCCACTCAACCAGCCGAGCCGCCCCGGCCGCGAAAGCCCCCACCACCCCGGGCACCAACACATCGTCGCGCACAATTTGACTTTGCAGGCGGGCCACCAGATAGCCCGCAGCGGCGTCGATGGCGAGGTTCATGCCTATGAGGCGCCCCGCCACCATATCGGTCATCAAGCCCGCAATGGCGCCCAAGAGGGCCCCGCGCGAGGGGCTTTCGAAAAATGCCAGCGCCACCACCACCACCAGCACCAGGTTGGGCACAAACCCGGTGGGAAACAGCAGCGGCAGAAAGCTGGTCTGGATGATCAGCGCGGCAGCAAACAGCAACACCCAAGCCCACCATCGATACTGCCACATCAGGGCACCAGCCCCGACAGCGGCGGGGTGGACTCCCCAACCGGATGCGACAGCACCACCATGACCGTCTCGAGCTGGTTGAAGTTTACAGCGGGCTTGACCGTGGCGGTTTCCGTGAGGCCTCCTGACGAAGGAGCCACGCGGATGACTTGCCCCAGCAGCAGTCCCTTGGGATAGTACTGCGAGAGGCCCGAGGTGACGACCGCGTCGCCCGGCAGCACGTTGGGTCGATGGCCAAACAGCTCAAAGCGCAAGGTGCCGGTGATGGGATCCCGGCCCACCACCACACCGGCGGAGCGCGACCGCACATCCAGCGCCCCGGCGCCGCTCGCCGGGTCCAGCAGCAGCAGCACCTGGGCCGTGGTGGGCGATACCGACACCACCCGGCCCACCACGCCCTGGGGCACAATCACCGGCATGTTCACCTTGATGCCACTTTGAGATCCGCGGCCAATCGTCAAGGTGGAAAACCAATTATTCGGATTGCGGGCCACCACCGACGCGCCCAGCAGATGCCAAGACCCCAGCTGGCTCTTTAGATAAAGCAGCCCGCGGAGCCGTGTATTGTCGGCCTGCACCTCCTCGAGCTGGAGTTTCAAGCTGTGGTACAGGGTCAATTCCGACTTGAGCTTTTGATTTTCCTGCTGCAGGTGAAACAGCTGGGTGAGGCTTTGGGCATCGCCTCGCACGCCGCCGCTCACTTGCACGATGGTGCCGCCGATCGGGCTCGCGACCATCCCTGCGACCGCAGAGAGGGTAAGCACGTGCCCCCGGAGCTTGGCGGTGTACGACAGCAGCGTTGCCAGCACCATCACCGCCAGCACCGCGATAATCGGCCGCCGCCACCGGTATAGGAAGTCCACTGGTCAACCTCCTCCGGACCCAGACCGGAAGCGGTCAGCGGCGATTGCGGCGCCGAAGTGCGTCCAGGTGCTTTTCGTCATCCAAAACCATGCCCGTGCCGCGAACCACCGTCAAGAGCGGCTCTTCCGCCATGTGGACCGGCATCCCCGTCTCGGCGCTCACCA
Source organism: Bacillota bacterium (assembly GCA_021846505.1). Lineage (GTDB taxonomy): Bacteria > Bacillota > Sulfobacillia > Sulfobacillales > JAIMBI01 > JAJZWV01. The sequence continues at coordinate 19,771 of JAJZWV010000020.1, read as the reverse complement.
GCTTGTCGAAGTCGCGCAGGAGACTGCCGCCACCGGTAATGACAATGCCGCGATCCATTACATCGGCGGCCAGTTCAGGCGGCGTGCGCTCCAGCGTGGCTTTGATGGCCTCAACAATTTGGCTGACCGTGTCGGAAAGCGCCCGCTGAATCTCGGACGCCGTGATCTTGAGCGTCTTCGGGAGCCCCGTGACCAAGTCGCGCCCGCGCACATCCATCGTCTGGTCTTGGTCCGGCGGATACGCAGAGCCAATGGTCATCTTGACCTCTTCCGCAGTACGCTCCCCAATCATCATGTTGTAGGTGCGCTTGATGTGGTTTTGAATCCCTTCGTCCATCTCGTCGCCGGCCACCCGAATCGACTGGGACGTGACAATCCCGTCCAGCGAAATCACCGCCACCTCGGTGGTGCCTCCGCCAATGTCCACAATCATGTTGCCGGTAGGCTCGTCCACCGGCAGCCCGGCTCCAATCGCCGCGGCCATCGGCTCCTCCACCACCAGGGCCTCGCGCGCGCCCGCCTGCACCGCGGCGTCCTTGACCGCGCGCTCTTCGACACCCGTCACGCCAGATGGCACGCCCACCACCACCATGGGGTGGAATACCCGAAAGTTCGGGACGGCCTTCTGGATGAAGTGCTTCAGCATGCCCTGCGTATGGTCAAAGTCCGCAATGACCCCGTCTTTCAAGGGGCGCACCGCGCGAATGTGGCCCGGGGTCCGCCCCACCATCTGCTTGGCCTCTTGGCCTACCGCGATGATTTCCCCTGTCTGCTGGTCGATAGCCACGACCGAGGGCTCCTGCAAAATAATCCCCTTGCCTTTGACGAACACCACCGTGTTCGCCGTCCCCAAGTCAATCCCCATATCGCGCGAAAACGCACTGTAGAAGTAGCGCAGCATCTGTTGCGGGTGCCCCTTTCCTATCCGGGTTCGCCGAGGAACCCTAATTCCCTGAAACTGACGTGCCGGCCGTGGCCCATCACCACATGATCCAGCACTGGAATCCCCAATGTATCCCCGGCCTGTGCCAGCCGCTTGGTCAACAGCCGATCTTCACGGCTGGGACTCGGATCCCCGGTCGGATGATTGTGCACCACGATGACCCCCGCCGCCGATACGCGCACGGCGGCGCGAAACACTTCTCGGGGGTGGACTTCCACGGAAGCGAGCCCACCCACGAATGGCGTTTCCACTGCCACCACCTGCTGCTTCGCGTTCAGCAGCACGACCCGAAACTGCTCCTGCGGCAACCGCGCCATCTCATCGCCCACAAGGTCCGCGATGTCGTCGCCGGATCGAATCGCTCGGCGCAGGGCGCCTGCACGCCGCACGCGGCGACCCACTTCCAGTGCCGCCACAATCACGGCGGCCCGCGCGGGACCCATCCCGGCGACGGTGGTCAGCTCGCGCACCCCACGGTCCGCCAGCGCCTCCCAGCCGTCGGCCACCAGCTCCCGCCCCAGTTCGACAGCGTTCTTCGGGCCGGTGCCACTGCCCAGGAGCACCGCCAGCAACTCGCCATCCGACAGTGCACCGGCACCCAGATGCGCCAAGCGCTCCCGCGGCCGCTCCGGGGCGGGCCAGTCCTTGACCGCCACGTCGCCGTCCCTTCCGCCAAAAGCTCCCCTCACTGTAACGCCGCGAGTTCTTGCCAAGTTCGCCCGGGCCCGCAACTGAGAAAGGTCTTAGCGCCGGTTAGGCCCGGACCCACGCAGCCACGCCGGCCACCATGCCCACCAGACCCACCAAGTTGACGTGCACCCATGCCCCCAAGGAAAATCCCACCACCGCCAAGTTAACAGTCCAGGGAGTCCCCACGCCAAACGTGGCATACGTCTGACCCAAGGGCGCCCAATAAGCTCCCAGCCACCGTCCGACGACTCCGCCCACAACGGCGCCCAGCAACCCATAGAGCAACAGCCACCAGCCGTTTCGGCGTCGTGATTTCAGGAGAGTCCCTGCCCTTCGTGCCCAACCCGCCGAGCCGCGGCCGCCACCTGCCACGGATCAGCGCATTCCGATGCCAGCCGCCGGCCCCCGACACAGACTCGCCGCGCGGCAACCAGCCCTCACAGCATAACACCGGCCCATGTTTCGACTCAACGGCCGGATCGGTCCCAGTAGTGCCACACCGTGGATCTTTGCGATCGGCGGCCGATCGTCAGCCGGCCCGCGGCGAAGGGCCGCCCGCCGCGGCCCGTCCCCACTGGCGCGCTTCCCCGGCCAGCACCAGTGAGCCCGCCACCAGCACCGCCCCCCCGGCGCCCGCACGGCGCGCCGCCGTGTCCAGCGCTCGCGGGACCGACGGCTCCACCAGCGCTTCCAGGCGGTCCGCGAGCCGCATGCGGCCCACAACCGCCTGGGGATCTTGGCCACGGGGGCCCGCCGGCCGGGTCACGACCAGCGTCGCCACATGGGGCACGACCGCGCGCAGCATGGCGGCGGATGGCTTATCGGTCAGCGTGCCCCACACCAAGTGCCATGGCCGGCGGAGATGCGGCTCACAGAGCGCGCAGGCCAGAGCATGGGCAGCATGAAGGTTGTGCGCTCCGTCCACCAGCACCAGTGGGCAGCCGGGCAGCACTTCCAGCCGGGCGGGCCACACGGCCTCGGCCACCCCCTGCTGGATGCGGTCCCAGTCCCAGTCGCGGCCCACGCCCATCCAGTCGAGCGCGGCGGCCGCCACGCCCAAGTTGGTGGCTTGGTGGCGGCCCAGGAGGCGTGTGCGCCACACCCGCCCTCCCGCCTCGATGGTCACTCCCGAGGCGTCGCTCCACAAGAGGCGATGGCCGGGCCACCGCACCGTGGCCGCCACCGCGCGCGCCCGCCGGGCCACCTCGGCGCGCGCGGGCGGCGACTGCGCCGCGGACACCACCCGGGCGCCGCGCTTAATCACCCCGGCCTTGTCCCGCGCCACGGCCGCCACCGTAGGACCAAGCACCTCCTGGTGGTCCAGGGCAATGGGCGTGAGAATGGTCATCGCTGGCACCGGCACCACATTGGTGGCATCAAATGACCCGCCCAGACCCACTTCCACCACGGCCACGGCTACTCCACACTCGGCGAACGCCAGCAGCGCCAGTGCCGTGAGACACTCAAACAGGGTGGGCGGGTCTTCGGCCCCTTGCCCGGCAGCCTCCACCCGGGCCGCCCACCGCCGCCAGTCCGCCTCGGGGAGCCGAGCGCCGTTGATGGTGACGCGCTCGCGCAGATCCCCCAAGTCCGGCGACGTGTAGAGCCCGGTCGCCAAGCCTGCCGCCTGAAGGCCGGCCGCCACCAGTGCCGCCGTGGACCCTTTGCCGTTGGTCCCGGCCACGTGCACGATGGGCACTGCGCGCTCCGGGTGCCCGAGGTGCTCCATCAGGCGCTCGGTGCGGCCCAAGCCAGGCCGGACGCCAAATCGCGTGCGGCCCACCCACCAGGGCGAAAGTGCCTCGATGTTCAGGACAGCTCCTCCAGACGCTCTGCGAGCCGCTGTGTCCGCTCCTGAGCCGCCTTCAGGCGGGCTTCGGTATCCGCCACCACGGTTGGTGGGGCCTTCTGCCGAAAGCCAGCGTCGGAAAGCCGCCGCGCCAACCTCTCCGCCTCCGCCGCCGTGGCGGCACGGTCCTTGTCCAAGCGCTCCCGCTCGCGCCTCAGGTCCACCAGCCCCTCCAGCGGCAGGTAGGCGGTCCCGCCGTCGGCCACCGCCGCGATGGCCGGGCGCGGCCGCTCCGACGCGGCGTGGGACAGCGCCCCGAGCCGCGCCAGCTCCAAAATCTCCGGCCGGTTGGCCTCCCAGGCTGCCAGGACCGCCGGATCCGGGGACAGCGCGACGGCATTCACGCGTTTGGCCGGGGGCAGGGCCAGCTCCGCTCTCAGGTTGCGCACGGCCCGAATGAGCGACTGGGCCAGGCGGTGTCCCGCCACGGCAATCCCGGCGGCTCCGTCGGCGCGCGGCTCGGGGAAGGGCGCCACCGCGATGCTCACGCCCGCATGGGGGAGACTTTGCCACAATTCCTCTGTCACAAACGGAATAAACGGGTGCAGCAGGCGCAGCGTGGATTCCATGACGGTGAAAAGGGTCCACCGCGCTGCGGCGCCATCGGCGCCGTCATCGCCCAAGCGCCCCTTGACCGCTTCGATGTACCAGTCACACAGCTTATCCCACAGGAAGTCCGTCGCGACCCGGGCCGCTTCGCCAAACTCGAAGCTCTCCAGAGCGCTGGTGGTGTCGCGGACGGCCTCATCCAGCTCCCACAGAATCCACTCGTCGGCAGGCCGCGCCGGCCCGGCGGCAGGTGGTGCCTCGCCAGCCACTGCCGCTCGCACAAACCGCACGGCGTTCCACAGCTTGTTGGCCAGATTGCGAGCCGCCTCCACGCGCTCGCGGCGAAAGCGCATGTCTGCCCCGACCGCGGTTCCCAACACCAGCGACAGCCGCAGCGCGTCGGCACCAAATTCCTCCACCACGTCCAGGGGATCAATGCCGTTGTCCGACGACTTGGACATCTTGCGGCCTTGCTCATCTCGCACCAGCCCATGCAGCAGCACGGTGTCAAACGGCACCTGCCCGGTGAAGTGCAGGCCCTGCACCATCATCCGCACGACCCAGAAAAACAGAATGTCGTACCCCGTGGACAGCACGGCGGTGGGGTAGAAGCGCTGGAAGTCTGGGCTCTCGGTGTTCGGCCAGCCCAGGGTCGAGAACGGCCACAGCGCCGACGAAAACCAGGTGTCCAACACGTCTTCCTCTTGATGCACCTGCTCCGGATTGTGGCCGCACGTGAGCGCGGCCGGCGCGTCCGCGCTGACAGTGACCTCCCCGCAGGCGTCGCAGTAGTAGGCGGGAATGCGGTGGCCCCACCACAGCTGGCGGCTGATGCACCAGTCGTGAATGTTGTCCAGCCAATGGAGATACACCTTGGCAAACCGCTCTGGGATGATGGTCACCGCTCCCGTCTCGACGGCCGCCTTAGCGGGCTGAGCCAGCTGGCCCTGCATCGAGACGAACCACTGCACGGAAATCAGTGGCTCCACCACCGTGCCGCAGCGCTCGCAGTGTCCAACGGCGTGGCGCAGCGGCTCCTTTGACACTAGGAGCCCGGCCGCCTCCAAGTCTGCCAGCACGCGCTCGCGCGCCTCCTCGCGGGTGAGCCCCGCATAAGAGCCCGCCTCGGCGGTCATGCGCCCATCCTCGCCGATGACCTGCACGCGCGGCAAGTCATGCCGCTGCCCCAGCGCATAGTCGTTGGGGTCGTGCGCCGGCGTCACTTTGACCACCCCGGTGCCAAAGGCGGGGTCCACAAAGGCATCCGCGATGATAGGCACCGCCCGCCCCACTAGCGGCACTGCGACGCGGCGCCCTCGCCAGTCTGCGTAGCGGGCATCCTCTGGATGCACCGCCAGCGCCGTGTCGCCCAACAGCGTCTCGGGGCGAGTGGTGGCAATCTCCAAGCTGCCGCCACGGCCATCGGCGGCCGGATACCGAATGCGCCACAGCCATCCGTCTTCGTCCTCGTGCTCCACCTCGATGTCCGACAGGGCGGTCGCGCAGCTGACACAGCGGTTGACCATGTAGGCTCCCCGATAAATCAGCCCCTCATCGTATAGGCGCACAAACACCGTGCGCACGGCGGCCGAGAGGCCTTCATCCAGCGTGAACCGCAGCCGCGTCCAGTCCACCGAGGCACCCAGGCGCCGCAGTTGGTCCAGGATAATGCCCCCGTATTGGTCCCGCCAGGCCCACGCTTCGGCAACAAAGCGCTCGCGACCCACCTCTTGCTTGGACTGGCCCCGCTGCCGCAGCATGTCCACCACTCGCTGCTGCGTGGAGATGCCGGCGTGATCGGTCCCGGGCAGCCACAGGGTGGCATCGCCGCACATACGGTGCCAGCGCACCAAAATGTCCTGCCAGGTGGTGTTCAGCGCATGGCCGAGGTGCAGCACGCCCGTCACGTTGGGCGGCGGAATGACAATGGCAAATGACCTCTGGCCTAAAGCTGCCTCGGCTGGCGGGGTGAACAAGCCCTGCTCCTCCCAAAATCGATACCAACGCTGCTCCACGGCCGCCGGGCTGTAGCGCGAGTGGTCCTGCGCCGGCGCCTCCAGATGCCCGTCCATGGCTCGCCTCCCCTCTCGCTCTTCGTCGCTCTTCGCCGTGGCCCGGCAAGCAAAAAGCCTTTCGCCCCAAAGGACGAAAGGCTCAGCCTCCCGCGGTACCACCTTCGTTCCGCCCCCACGGGGGAGCGGCACTCCTCGCGCTATCGGGCGAACCCGCGGCCGCTCTCGCAGCCCCGCCTCCCGGCCGACACTCGAGGGTTCCACCGCCGGGCTCCCACCAACCCCGGCTCGCTGGCAGCGTCCACCCCGATCACACCGATCCTCAGCGCTATCTATACTTGTCGCAAACTTCGAGGCACAGGGCTCGCCGCTACGCCTCGACGACTGCCAGCACGTCTTCCATCGGCAGCAACAGGTGCTCGACGCTGTCGATTTTCACTTCCGTGCCCGCAAACTTGGCAAACATCACCCGATCGCCAACCTTAACGGTCACCTTCTCGCCCTCGCCGACTGCCATCACTTCGCCAGTCTGCGGCTTGTCCTTGGCTGTGTCGGGAATGTAAATCCCGCCCTGAGTCCGCTCGTGCTCTTCCACCAACTTGACCAACACCCGGTCGCCCAACGGCTTGACCGTCATCCGCTGACCCCCTAGTCGCGATACATCTGCTGCCTGCGGACCGCCCGTCCGAAAGCTTGGGTCATTATAGCAAGCGCCGGCGGCGGCGCCAAGCCGTTGGCCGCCGCCGGGCAGGATTTTGCGGCCGTGCGCGGGCTCCGCCCAGACCCGCATGCACCTACGGAGACGCCATGACCGAAGCTGCCGAGGGTGCCGCTTTCTTCTCCGCCCTCCCTGACTTGGCCACTCACAGCCCGGGACAATCCGGGGCCCGGTGGCCACACCACGATCCGCGCCGTGTGGCTGCAGGCCGGATTCGGCCTCTCCTCGGACGCGGTGCGGCTGGAAAGTCCGCCGGGACACGGCGGGGCCGACATTGAATTGGGCACGCTCACTGCCGAATGCCAGCGCAACTTGGGCGCTCGCCAGGCCGTGCAGGAAGGCGAAATCCAGCTGGCGGGCTGTCTGACCCTCCGAGCGGTGTCCGGCCGCCGGCTCTGGGCATGTTTGCCGACGGAGCCAGGTGGCGCTTGGACACACTCACGGGCGATGTTGTGGGCTGGCCCACCGGGTGCCTCCTCTGACGCCAGCAATCCTGCCTATCGCCACTGGGCCGCGCTGGCGCTGGCCCGGAAGACGCGGCCGCCACGGTCGCGCTGCCTCGAGAGGCGCCGCATGCGCCAAGCTAGCCGGCGGTCGGGCCTGGTCGAGGCGCTCACGGGCATCAGGTCCTTCACTTCGGGGTTCCAGCCGCCATAGCCGGCGCGTCCACCGCATAAGGCATGCTAGGCGCGGCCGGACGGCAGGAGGCGAGCGAGTGCGGACAGATGGATGGCGGGGGCGGCAGGGGCTGGTGTTCGCCGCGGCGCTGGCGCTGGCACTGGCCGGGTGCGGGCCGCGGGCCACCCGCCCGCGCGCCCGAGGCCAGGTGGTGAAAGTGGCGGCGACACCCCACGCGCTTGCGCTGCTGCCGCTGTACGTGGCCGCCGCCCGGGTCAGGGATCCAAACCTCACGCTAGAGTGGGTGCGGCGTGCGCCCCTCATCGTGGCCAGCCAGCCGTTGCCGCCCGTTGCGGCCTTTCTGCTCGTGCGCCCCGATTTAGTGCTGGTGAGCCCGCTCGCCGACCCGAACTTTCGGTGGCGAGACCTGGGCCGCGTGCCGCTCACCGCGGCGGATGCTGCGCCATCAGACTTAAAGCTGGCTGCCGTAGTGCTGAAGGAACATGGCGTGAGAAGCACCATCACCCCGCTGCCGCTCTCGGAGGCGCAGCGCTGGTTCCGGGAGGGCAAGCTGCCTTACCTGCTGGCTCCCCTGCTGCCGGCGCTGACCCTCACGGCGGGCGGGCGCGGCGCCGTCCTCGCGTATGTGGGCGCGGCCACCGGCCCACTGCCGCAGGCGATGCTGTCGGGCCAAAGCCCCGAGTTGCCCCGCCTGCTGCCGGCCCTGAATGCGGCGCTGGCGTACATCGTGTCCCATTCTCCGGCGGCCGTGGCCCACTTGGTGCGGCAGGATTACCCTGGCGTCCCACCGCACGCGCTGGCCGCCGCCATTGCAGCCATGGACGGCCTGGGAGCGTGGCCCAGCACCTCGTACCCGGCCCGCGCGATCTACGAGCACGCGGCCGCCCTCATGGGCCCGGCCGCGTGGCCGCCTTACTCAAGCACGGTGGATCCGCGGCCCGCGGCTGACGCCCTGGGCCTCCCCGCCGCCCCCCCATAGCTCGCGGCCGTGAGCTCCATCAGCCACACCGCACGCGCTTGGCGGAGGCGCCCGGTCGACGGTAGTTTGGCACGCTTGCCAAACCCACACTTTTCGTACAGCCGCACTGCCCGGCGGTTGTCCACCGCCACCCGGAGGTAAACCCGCCGCAGTGCGAGCGGGCCAAACGCCCACGCCAGCACCAGATGCATCGCCGCCGTGCCCAACCCGCGGCCCCACTCAGCCGGATTGCCCAGGCAGATGCGCAGCTCCGCTTCACCGGTGCGCCACACAATGTGCTCCAGCTCCACGTCGCCCATCAGGCGGGGCCCTTCCATCACCGCCACGCCGAGCCGCCCGCGGCGGGGGCCCATCGCCAGCAGCCACGCGCGCGCACTGTCGGCGCCCTCAAAGCGCTGGCCCATCAGTTCGGCCACGGCTGGGTTGCCATCCCACGCCACCAATTGCTCCAAGTCATCGGCGCACAGGGGGCGGATCCAAACAGTGTCCTTCATCGCCGGCTCGATCTGGGTCCGGGTCCATTCCGTCGCCATCTAGTTGGGCCCCCAATTTTGGCAGAGAACCGCATGCACCGGCATCTCCAGCGGCAGGCAAATTCGCGGCGGCAAGCATCCGCTGTCGCCAGTGTTCGACGGCCTCTCGCCCGCTTCCTGTCGGCGGCCCCGGTAGGTTCTGGCACACCAGCCAGCGAGCGCGCCCTATCCGCTTCCCCCTGCATGATAGGCAGCCAGGCGACTTCGGTGCGGGTGGGCTATCCGTCCAGCCGGTGCACCGTGCCTCGGGTTCCGTCCACTTCAATCCATTCGCCGCTGTGAAGCGCTTCAGTCACCCCGGCGATCCCTGTCACGGCTGGCAAGCCAAATTCGGCCGCGGTCAGGCCCGCGGATGCCAGGTGGCCGCCGCCGGCCGCCACGACGCCGGAAACCAGGGGCAGCCCCGCCGCCCACTGCGACGTTACCAGCGGGGCCACTAAAATTTCCCCGGGGCGGGCCGCGGCGGCTTCGCCCAGCGTCGCCGCCACCCGCACCGGCCCCCGGACGCGGCCTGGGGCAGCGGCCACTCCCTGCCAGGCCGTGTCTGAGGTGTGAGTGGGCTCCATGCGGGGGCGGTGCCGGCCTCCCGCCACCGGTGGAGGCGGCCACGAGGCTTGGCGCTCCACCTCGGCCTGCCGCCGCCGCGCCAGCGGGTACAGGGGTACCGCCGGGCTGTGGAGCGCTGCCAGGCACTCCTCCCGGGTGAGGTAAATCACTTCGCCGCGCCGGGTCAGACAGCCCGCCTCCACGAGGCAGTCCCCGATGGCCGCGACCACCCGCCGGAGCCGATAAGCCACCTGCTGGGCCACATCATCCGTGCGGTGGGAAAGAAGCTCGTGCGCCCACCGCGCTTCCGACAGGCGCGCGCCAAAGTGAGCCCATTCCGGGACCCGCGCAGCGGCCTCCGCCGCCAGCGCATCCCGCTGGTTCCGCACCTGGCGCCACTGCTCGTTGGCCGGACGGTGCACATCGTCCAAGTAAGCTTGGAGCAGGCGCAGCGGCACGGCAGGGTCCTCCACCCAGCTGGGCCCCAGTCCGCCGCCCTCGTCGCAGCGCCGCCCGTGGTGGTCCAAAAATCGGTCCCACGCGGCAAGCCACACACGCCCAGCGGGGTGTGCGGCCCGGGTGTCGTGGAGATTGCCGGGCGAAGCATCCAGGATGGCCTCTCGGAGCCAAGGTGCTGCGGAACCCGCCGCCGCCACCTTTTCCTTCAGCCGCCACAGCGCCCGGGAGGTCTCGTAGTTGGCCGGCTTGTCGGCCACGGTGAGGGTCGGGGCCACATCGGCTCCCAGCCACTGGCGATAGTCCCGCTGAAACGTGTCCCAGACCACCGTCGCCGCCGCCCGAATGTCCTCCGCCACTCGGAGGATCCGGGGGCCCTCGTCGTCCGATCTTATCAGCAGGAGCGCCAGTTCGGATGGACTCCGCTCCGCGACCGGCCACTCCGCCCACGGGGTCAGCCAGCCGGCCAGAGCCCCGGACCACTCCCCTTCCCACCGCGAGCCGAGGCCCCCCGGCGGCGCGGCCGAAGGGGCGGTTGCCGGCGCACGCGTCGTGTACCAGTAGCCGTTCAAGCGCAGTCCGCGCGACGGGGAAAGGCCTGAAGGGCCCGCAGCGGCATCGCGGGCGGCCAGCCACCAGCGCCCGAGGGTGTCCGCATACAGCGGCGGCACCGGCCCCGCCTGCCGATCCCGGTCGTAGTGCCACTCCTGCTCGGCATCTTCAGGGCTGGGCCAGCCACGCGGCCGCGAATCAGGCCCGGGTGCTTGGCTCATCATCCACCTCCCAGCGCGCTTAGCCCCGGAGAGACGACCAACGGCACGAAGCTCACGAAGCAACCCCAGGTCGCGAATCGCACAAGCAGAGCCACGAGCCCAATCGCAATGCCAGGGTAGTTCACCGAAGCTTCCGATGCAATGGGGGAGGCCAGCGCACACACCGGGCAGGGGCTGGGTCTTTATCTATTTTTTATATTTCTGCAACCCCCGATCTCGCTCTGGCGTTTAAGTAGCCAACGGGGTCGCTGAGAGGCGGACCGGCGGCTCCAACCTGTGCCAGCGCAGAGCGCTGCGACACCGCTCACGAAAGAAGGGTGACGGGATGGAACTGGGACAGCGCCTTCGCGATGCACGGCAGGCGGTTGGGTTGTCGCAGGGGCAGGCGTGCTATGGCATCTGCGACCGCACCTATCTCAGCAAGATTGAAAATGGCGTGCTCACGCCGCCAGCCGACTTGCTCCGGCTGCTGGCCGAGCGCTTGCGCGCCCGTGACCTCACCGTGTCGCTGGCGGCCAGCCGCCATCAGGCGCGGCATCGCGCCCGCTTGTGGCTGTACAAAAGCCGGTTTTTGCAGCCGGATGGGGCCACATGGTTCGCCGAGGGCTACCGCCATTGGTGGGCGGTGCGCGAACCCAACGCCCCGGCCGAGTTTCATGCCCTGACGGCGCGCCTCTTGGGTGGCGCTCCCCTCGCGATCCGAACCCAGCGCGTGCAGGTCTCTCACTGGCTGGCGGAGGCCTATCGCTTTTACCGCTGGCGCCCGCACGAGGACTACCACCTGCGCATCGGCCTGGAGCGCTTGGGCCAACATGCAGACCGGCGCCGGTTCGGCCAAGTCGACCTGGAGGGGCAGGAACTTTTGGCCCACCTGGCCACCGGTCCGGATCGGGCGGCGGCGGCGGCGGCGCTGGTGCCCGTCACGCTGGCGCGGCGGGGAGCCGGCGCCGCGCTTCGGCTGTGCCAGGACGCAGGCTCTGCCCCGTGGTGGATGGACATCCTGGCCGACGGCCTGGCACGCCTCGCCGCGGAAGGGCCTGCCGGACGGCCCTTGCACGCCAGCCTCCGCGCCGCCGCGCGCCCCCTGGCATCCGCGGTCCGGCCTGCCGCCTGGCGCCGGGAGCACCGATCCGAGTACGGCGAGGTGTTGCTGGTGCTCCAGCGCATGGCGCGGCTGTCCGGCGCCCCCGTCGCCGCGCGCCACCTGGGTCGCCTGCGGCAGCGCTTGGCGGCGGCGGACCCGGATTAGGTTGGAGGAGGAGCAGGCGCGCGCTGGCCGGGCGGCTCGACACCCAACTCGGCCAGCTGGCCGCGCACCGCCTCCAAGCCGGTCCCGCGGTACGCGGAGATGATGTGCACAGGCTGGCGATACTGGGACTCGAGAGCTTTCTGGCGCTGCAGCCGCTCCCGCTGGTTGAGCTTGTCCGCCTTGTTGGCGACCACCACCAGCGGGATGTGGCGGGTGTGCGACCACCCCAGCAGCAGCTCTTCTTCCGGCTCCAAGTTGCGCCGCACGTCCTGGATGAGGATCGCGCCCACCAGCGACTGGCGCGTGCTGAGATAGTGATCCACCGCCTGTCCAAATTCCGCACGCACGCGGGTTGGCACTTTGGCGTATCCGTACCCCGGCAAATCCACCAGAAACCAGCGCTGATTCATGTCGTAGAAGTGGATGCGGCGGGTGCGGCCGGGATCCTGGGACACGTGCGCCACCCGCGCGCCCACCAGGGCGTTTAAGAGCGTGGACTTGCCGGCGTTGGAGCGGCCCAGCATGGCCAGCTCCGGGACTCCCTCGGGTGGAAATTCCCGGGGGTGCAGCGCGGAGTGCGCCAGCACCGGGGCCCTCACAGCAGCGCCACCTCCAGCACTTGGCTCAAGTTGTCGGCCGACACCACCTTCATCGCGCGCCGCACCGCCCCGGGCACCTCATCCAAATCCCGGGTGTTGTCCTGCGGCAGCACCACCAGCCGAATCCCCGCCCGGTGGGCCGCCAGCACCTTTTCTTTGATGCCGCCGACCGGCAGCACGCGGCCGCGCAGCGTAATTTCCCCGGTCATCGCCACCGTGGCTTTCACCGCGCGCCCCGACAGCGCCGACACCATAGCCGTCGCCATGGTCACGCCCGCCGACGGGCCATCTTTGGGCACCGCGCCTTCCGGCACGTGCACGTGGATGTCGAACCGCTCCGCGAAGTCTTCGGGAATGTCCAGGGTGGCTGCGTGAGCCCGGATAAATGCAAAGGCCGCCTGGCCCGACTCCTGCATCACCTCGCCCAGCTGGCCGGTGAGGGTGAGTCGCCCTTTTCCCGACATCACCGTGGCCTCCACCGGCATGATGTCGCCGCCCACTTCCGTGACCCCCAAGCCCGTGGCCACCCCCACCTGATCTCCCGCCTCCGCCGCCGTGTGGCGGACGCGCGGTGGCCCCAAGTAGCGCCGAAGGCTCCGGCGCGTCACGCGCACGGGCTTCTCCGCTCCCGCTACGACCTCCCGCGCCACCTTGCGCAGCACCCCACCCATCTCTCGCTCCAGCTGGCGGACCCCCGCCTCGTGCGTATAGGCCCGAATCACTTGCTGCAGGGCCGGCAGCCCGAATTCCACGTCGCGCTCGGACAGCCCGTGCTCAGGCAGCACTTTCGGCAGCAGGTGGCGGCGCCCGATCTGCAGCTTCTCCTCTTCGGTGTAGCCGGCGATGGGAATGAGCTCCATGCGGTCCAGCAACGGGTGGGGAATGTTGTGGCGCAGGTTGGCGGTGGTGACAAACATCACCGAGGACAGGTCAAACGGCAGCTCCACATAGTGATCCGAGAAGTTGCGGTTTTGCTCCGGATCCAGCACTTCCAGCAGCGCCGCCGACGGATCGCCGCGAAAGTCCATCGCCATCTTGTCGATTTCGTCCAGCAGGAACACAGGGTTGTTGGAACCGGCCTGGCGCATGCCCTGCAGGATGCGCCCCGGCATGGCGCCCACGTAGGTGCGCCGGTGGCCCCGCACCTCTGCCTCGTCGCGCACGCCGCCTAGCGACACGCGCACGAAATTGCGGTTGGTGGCGCGCGCGATGGAGCGCGCCAGCGAGGTTTTCCCCACGCCGGGCGGCCCCACCAGGCACAAAATGGGGCCGCGCATCGACTGCGAAAGCTGCCGGACCGCCATATACTCGAGAATTCGCTCTTTCACCCGCACCAGGCCGTAGTGGTCCTCATCCAGCATTTTTTCGGCCACGTCCACTTCCAGGCGGTCCTCGGTCTGATCCAGCCAGGGCAAGTCCAGCAGCCAGTCCAGATAGTTGCGCACCACCACCGCCTCGGCGACCGTCGGCGGCATTTGGTCCAAGCGCGTCAGCTCCCGGGTGACTTTCTCGCGAACCGCCTCGGGCAGCTTCTTCGTCTCCAGGCGCGCGCGGTATTCGTCGGCTTCGCTGGCGCGGCCCTCCTCCTGCTCGCCAAGTTCCCGCTTGATCGCCTTTAGCTGCTCCCGGAGGTAGTACTCGCGCTGGCTCTTGTCCATCTGCCGCCGCACCCGCACGTTGATGCGCCGCTCAATGTCCATGATTTCTACCTGGTGGCCCAATAAGGCGTGCACGCGCTCCAGGCGCGCTTTCGGGTCGAGCGTTTCCAACACGTCCTGCTTGTCAGCTGTCTTCAGGTCCAGCGTGGCGGCAATGGCGTCGGCGAGGCGGCCCGGGTCGTCCACCGCGATGGACACCGTGGCTTCGGCGGGAATCCGTTTGTGGTTCTTCACATACGCCTCAAACAAGTCGGCCACCGCATGCATGAGCGCTTCCAGGTCGTCAGGCCGAGGATCCGCGGGATCCGGCTCGGGCAGCGGCTCCACCTCTCCGGCGAAATACGTTTCCTCCGACACCAGCCGCGACACCCGGGCACGGGCTTGGCCCTCGACCACCACTTTGGTGGTGCCGTGCGGCATCTTCAGCACCTGCTTGACCTCGGAAATCACGCCGTAGTCATAAAGTCCTTCCGGGCGGGGTTCGTCCTCGCGGGGATTGCGCTGCGACACCAGCACAACCTTGCGCTCGCCCAGCATGGCCACTTCCAGGGCCGCCAGCGACCGCTGGCGGCCCACTTCCAGCGGCACCACCAAGTACGGAAACACCAGCACGCCCCGCATGGGCAGTACCGGCAGGAGATTGGCCTCCTCCATCCGCGCCGCCCACCTCCTCCATCTGTTCCGAGTCCCCGCCCGTGCGAGGGGCCGCCCTCGCTTCACGCCATAGCGTTGCCCCATCCTATGTTAGCAAACGGGCGAAATCTGCCGAGAAGGCGGCGCCGAACTTGCCGGCGGCTTCACCGCGCGCAAGCGCAGCGTGCCAGCGCTCATAAACACGGGGCCCGACGCGCTGGCGCGGGCCGACACGCCTTCCTGCCACGCCTCCCGCGTCAGGTAGCCTCCCGCCAGCAGCGCATCCCGCTCGCCTTCCATGCGCAGGACTTCCAACTGCCGACTGAGCCGAAAAGCTTCGGAAGATACCCGCGCCCCTTGAACCGCCAGTGCGGTGTCCGCCAGCTCCAAGCCCGCGGCGGTCACCAGCTCGGGCAGCCGGCGCCCAATTTGCCGGTCCCCGCCGCGATCGCGCTGAAGCCGACTAAGCGCCTCCACCACTGCGGCCCAGGCCGGCGGCGGTGCGGGATGCTCCACCGTCCAGCCGTCGTCCACATCTTCCACGAACAGCACACCGCCCGGCTCGAGCACGGCGGCCCAGTGCGCCAAGGCACCAGCGGGGTCCGGCAGGTGCTGCAGAAGAAATCGCGCACTCATCCCCACGACGGGCTCGGGCGGGCTAAATGAGAGGGCATCTGCCTCGGTCCACCAAACCTGGCCCCGATGCGGGACGGCACCCTCCCAGCGGGCGGCGGCGCTTAAGCGCGCGCGCGACCAGTCGACGCCGTAGACCCGCACGGCATACTGGTGAGCCACTTCGACGGCCAGCGCACCATAAGCCGTGCCCCAGTCAACCCATGCGCCCGCAGCGGGCGGCGGCCAGCCCGCCATCCACGCGCGCCGAGCGGGTCCGGTCAGCGCCGTCTGGTAAAACAGCCAGCGGTCGCCGGCCGGCACCCGGGCCTCCTCCCGCACCAGCGCCTGGTCCAGTGCTTGGCCCCAGGTGGGATCCACGCGCCTACGAGGCGCTGCCGGCGGTGCCGGCCGGCAGATGCACCGTCAGGGCTTGCTCGCCCAGCTGCTTCCACGCCGCAATGAAGTCCGCGCGATTGACGGCTTCGTTAGCCTGCCCGGTGTAGGGGTTGTTGACAATGACGGTGGTCGGGGTGTAGCCCACAATGAGCACCGCGTGCTCCATGGGGGTAGCGGTCACGGGCCCTTCGGGGCTCTGCCAGGTGACCCAGTCATTGGTGGGCAGAAAGTTGATGGTCGTCCAGGCCACCACCGGCACCCCGTGCGCGACATGATCCAGTATCTGGGTAAACGAGTCGCCCGTCATGTCGTCGGCCTGATTCGGCAAAATTTGATTTAGCAAATGATCCAGCGGGCCATTGTAGATGCCGTAGCCCAGCTTGGACCCGCCCTCCACGCTGCCTACAAACCCTACGTTGGGATTGCCCCACGACACCACTTCCAGGATAGGGTTGCCCTTGAAGTCGGGGATGGGCTTCAGCACAGCCGGCGTGGGATCGGTGGGCTGCTCCGCAGCCAGCGTCATTTTACTCACGGGATGATTCACGGCGGCCAGCAGCATGGACAAGCTGGTCACCTCGCAGCCGTTTTGCAGCTGCGGCAGCTGCGACTGCGCTGGCACGCTCATATCGTAGCTGGCGGGCGCGGTCCACACGGGTGCGCTGGGCTTTTTGGTCGGCTGGGTTGCCACGTGATGGTGGCCCACTGGCTTGCGGGCCGCCCGCTGGCGCAAGGTGGTGCGGGCAGTGGTGCTGCTGGCCGGGCTGGACGAACCGAGCGGATTCCACTTCCAGCCCACGATCCCCACCACGACGAGGCCCATCCCGATCGCCAGCACGCGTGCCCATCCACGCGAGCGGGCGGCTGGCGAGTCGTGAGTGGCTGGCGACGATCTCACGTGGACACCTCCTTTGGCACCCGGAGCGGCGCCCGGACGCGATGCACTCTAATCCCGACAGCGCCACACGTCAAGCCGATAGCGCCGGCCTCTCCTGCAGAATACAACGAAATGCCGCCGGTGCGGGTTGCGCGGCGGCGCCGGGCGCCATGGCCGGACGGCCTAGCCACCCACGGACGTTGGCGGGCTCGCGGCCAGCACACTCGCCGCCGCGACCGGGGATCCGGCTGGCGCCGCCTCCACCGTGCGCCTCAGCACGTGACCCAGCAGTTCGGCCAGCGTCGCGATGGGGATGACTTCTAAGCCCGCCTGATCGCGAAACAGATCCTGCCAGTTGTCGCGTGGGATGAACACCTGCTGGCAGCCAGCCAGCCGTGCTGCTTCGACCTTGGGCACAATGCCGCCCACCGGCTTGACGTCGCCGCGAATCGATAGCTCTCCGGTCATGGCCATTCCCGGCGCCACGGCCTCTCCGGTGATGGCGGAATACACGGCGGCCGCGATGGCCACCCCGGCCGAGGGCCCATCCAGCGGCACCCCGCCGGGGAAGTTGACGTGCAGGTGGTACGCGCGAGGAGACAGCGTGGTCAGCGAGTCCAGGACCGTCAGCACGTTTTCCACCGAGCTTTTGGCCATCGACTTGCGCCGGACAGTGCGGCCAGACGTTCCCATTTCTTCTTCGTCCACAATGCCGGTGACCGTGAGGGCTCCCGGGCGGTCTCCCGCCAGCTGGGCCACCACCTCCACCTCCAGGACGGCGCCCAAATTGGGCCCATAGACGGCGAGGCCATTGACCAGCCCCACGTGGGGGTCCGGGCGAACGCGCCGGTCCATGCGCGGATTGTACTGGCCCATCGTAGCCACCCACTCCATGTCCCCCTGACTGATGGCGGGGCGGGACTCCGTGAGCGCCAGACCCGCCGCAATCTGGACCATGTTGACCGCTTCCCGCCCGTTGGTGCAGTACCGCCGCACCACATCCAATCCTCCCGGTTCCAGCGCGACCCCCATCTTGGCCACAGCCGCCGTGGCGATGCGCGCCACCTCGTCCGACACCAAGGGGCGGAAAAACACCTCGAGACAGCGCGAGCGGATGGCTGCCGGGATTTCGTGCGGCTGCCGGGTCGTCGCCCCCACCAGGCGAAAGTCCGCGGGCAACCCGTTTTCAAAGATGTCCTGGATATGAACCGGCACGTTCTGGTCGTCCCGATTGTAGTACGCCGACTCAAAATACACTTTCCGGTCCTCCAGCACCTTTAGGAGCTTGTTCATCTGAATGGGGTGCAGCTCTCCGATTTCGTCGATGAACAGCACGCCCCCATGCGCCTTGGTGACCGCCCCCGCCTTCGGCTGGGGAATGTCGGCCAGGCCCATCGCGCCCGCCCCCTGATAAATCGGGTCGTGCACGCTCCCAATGAGGGGATCGGCGCTATGAGGCGATCTGCATATACCGACTTCTGCCCGCTAACCCGTTGTGCCGCGCCGTTTTTGCTCGGGGGCTCGCTGAGATGGCGAGTCCCTTTTCTATTTAGTGGAGGTGATGTTCCTTGACGGTCTTGCCGATCCACGGCCTCGCCGCCGACTGGCTCTGCGCTATGCCGGACGAGGCCGCGGCCGTGCTCCATGTGGCCCCCTCCCTGCGCTACGCGGGGCGGGGGGCTCTTTTTGTCCCGCTCGCCCAGTTGGTGCGGGCGCGGGATCCGCTGGGCGACCCGGACGACCACCGCATCCCGGTGGTCACGCCGGCCACGCTCCAGCACGACGACCCCCAAGTGCCCCCGCCCTTCCAGGCGGTGCTGGCCTTAGACCTTACGGCGGAAGAGGCCTGGCCTGCTGCCGATCCCCGCGTCCGGTGGTGGGTGGTGACCCCGGCCCAGTGGCGCCTGGCTCAGGCCGCTGCAGCCGGCGCGGGCGTGCACTTGGTGGCGACCGGACCCGTTGATGGCCCATACTGGAGCGCCGCTGACCCGGGGTGGTCCCTCGGCGACTGGCTGGCCAATGAGGCGGAGACGCCCTTTGGCCCTGACGTGGAGGAGGTGTAGTGGCGATGGCCACGGTTCCTGAGCGCGGCGGGCCGCGCTTGTCCGCTGAGACCCAGGCCCTGACGGCGCCGGTGGATGCCGTCATTGAGGCGGCAACGCGCCGCACGACCCTGCGCGACCTGGTGGCGGAGGGTGAGGCCGCCGGCTTGGCCCCCTGGAGCGCCCGATCCCGCCCCCTCATCCAGGCGCAGCTGAATCCGCGCTACCGCCAGCATCTCGATTGGCCCGAAGAGTGGTACATCCACGTCCCGGGCACGGGCGTCACGTGGAGACCCCGGGCGGCCGCCCGGGCCGGCTACCCCCGCATCCAACTCCGGGCGTTCCCGTCAGCCGCCGAAGCGGAAGCGGCGGCGCAGGCGGAGTGGCGGCGCTACTGGACCCAGGATCGCAAACGCGTGCTCGGAGACGACAGCGTGATTTCACCCGATGTGTGGGCCGAGTTCACCGTGCAGTGGAACAACCCCGCCGACCTCGCGGCTCTCGCAGCCTGGCGGCCCAAGGATGGCCACTTGCCGCTCGCCACGATTCTTCGCACCCGCGATGTGCCGGCCAGCGTCATCGGCGCGCCGGTGCCGCGCCGCGGCCTCGATGCGGACCGCGGCTTTGCGATGGACGACTGGCGCGCCCAGGATGACGCCTTGGCGGAATCTGACGCCGTCTGGCGCGCGCGCGCCGCCACCCGGCCCGCCGCCGAAACGGTCGAGCCCTGGGCGCACCCCGTGGCCCAGCAGTGGCTCCGAACGACTGCCGACGTGCTGAAAGTGCTCCAGGACCAGCCCGCAGCGGCGGCGGTGCAGGCCGCGCTCGACGCGGTGCACACGGCCGAGCATCCGGAAATGACGGTGCGCCACCTGTGGGGAGACGTGTAGGCCCTGCACCCTCTTGGCATCAAAGTGCGGGGCCTTCCGCTGGAGGTAGAACCTGCACCCGATGCGGGTGCAGGTCCTGCGCCGCTAACAGCTTCGAGAGGGTGCCCTGCTGAACCTGACCCGCA
>JAJZWV010000072.1 GCA_021846505.1 Bacillota bacterium | reverse complement strand
CACGACTTTGACTTTCTGCTGTGGACGTTTGGCCCGCCCGTCAGCGTGTTTGCGCAAGAGGCCGGCGCCGGAGACCCGCCGCTCATGTATGCCGCGGCAACCGTGCGCTTCCCCTCGGGGCTTTTGGCCCATGTGATGGGCAGCTGGGCTGGGACCCAATTTAGCACGCGCTTTGAGTTTGCGGGGCCGGAAGGCTTGCTCATGCACGACAGCCGGCAGGACCAGCCCCTGTTGTTCACCCGGCGCGCCGGGGTGGAGGCGGTGCCGGCGGTGGCCGTGCCGTCCGCGGCGGAGGCCGCGAATCCCTGGATGCGGCAGCTGGCCGCCATGGTGGCCGCCGTGGCGGAAGATCGGCCGTTCGACGTCGGCGTGGCCGAGGCGCGCGCCGCGATCCAGCTGGCCCGCGCCGCGGTGGAGTCCGCCGCCACCGGATCCGTGGTGCCCTGGGCGGTGGGGGCGTGACCGGGGGCCGGCGGGCGGCCCGCCTCCGCGTGGGGCTGTTTTCGGCCGCGCATGTGCATTTTGACACCTACGCGGCGCTGCTGGCCGCTCGGCCCGATGTCGAGTTGGTCGGGCTGACCGACACCGACGCAGCGCGCGGCCAGGCGGCCGCGCTGCGCCTGCACCTTCCGTGGGTGGCCCCGCCGGAGACGCTGGTGAGCCGCTGCGAGGCGGCGGTGGTGACGGCTGAAAACGTCAACCACCGGCGGTATGCCGAGCTAGCGGGGCGGGCCGGGCTGGCGGTGCTGTGCGAAAAGCCCCTGGCGACGGCGCTGGCCGATGCGGACGCCATGCTGGCCGCGGCGGCAGAAGGTGGAGGCCAGCTGTACACGGCGCTGCCCGTGAGGGGGCTGCCGTCGGTGAGTCGGCTGCGCCATCTGGTGCAGAGCGGGCAGCTGGGGAAGATTGTGGCGATGGCGGGCACCAATCGCGGGCAGCTGCCGCCCGGGTGGTTTCTGGATCCCGCGCTGTCGGGTGGCGGTGCACTCATGGATCATGTGAGCCACGTCGCTGACCTGATGCGATGGATTCTGGCGGACGAGGTGGCGCAGGTGTATGCGGCCGCCTCCAGTGGCATGTATGGCCTGGGTGTCGAAGACACGGCGGTGGTGCATCTCACCTTTCGGCGCGGGGCGGTGGCGACGCTCGATCCTTCCTGGTCTCGGCCCCGCTCGCTCCCGACCTGGGGTGATGTGCGCCTCGAGGTGATGGGCACGCACGGGGTGGCGGCGCTGGATGCCGGAACCGAGCAGATGGACTGGTTCACACGCGAGCCCGGTGCGCATCGGGCCGTCGGCTACGGGCCGGACATGGACGCCCTGCTGGTGGATCGCTTCGTTGCGGCGGCCGCGGGCGGCCCGGTGGCACCAGAGCTGGCCACGGGACGTGATGGCCGGGCAGCCACGGCGGTCACGCTGGCGGCCTACGCGTCGCTGCGGTCGGGCCATGTGGTCGATGTGCCCACGTGACGTGCGATTATGCGACAGGAGGCGAAAGGAGGCGCCAGCCCAGCGGCAACGCCGCGCCGTGCTGGCCGCGGCCATGGGAGCCGGCGGCGCTTGACGGCCATCACCGCCGGTGGCTATAATGGCTTGCGGCCAGCGCCTGTTTTCGCTGGCAGCTTTAGGCGGGGATGTAGCTCAGTTGGTAGAGCGCGTGAATGGCATTCACGAGGTCAGGGGTTCGACCCCCCTCATCTCCACCACATTTGGCCCCATGGTCTAGAGGCCTAGGACACCACTCTTTCAAGGTGGTAACCCGGGTTCGAATCCCGGTGGGGCCACCAAATTTGTGGGGGCCATTAGCTCAGCTGGTTAGAGCATCCGCCTTTTAAGCGGAGTGTCGAAGGTTCGAATCCTTCATGGCCCACCAGTCTCGTTTGTGGTATTGTGTCTCTTGTAGCAGGCCAGTAGCTCCAATGGTAGAGCAGCGGTCTCCAAAACCGCGGGTTGGGGGTTCGAGTCCCTCCTGGCCTGCCAATTTGCTGAGAGTCCAGCGCCGTCGAGCTGGCTCGTTGCTGTGTGCGGGTGTAGCTCAATGGCAGAGCTCCAGCCTTCCAAGCTGGTCACGTGGGTTCGATTCCCATCACCCGCTCCATTGCCATGGTTCTGGGGTTGGGGCGGTAGCTCAGTTGGTAGAGCACCAGCTTTGCACGTTGGGGGTCAGGGGTTCGAATCCCCTCCGCTCCACCACACGTTTTGTTGGGGAGTCGCCAAGCGGTAAGGCACCGGCCTTTGGAGCCGGCATTCGCAGGTTCGAATCCTGCCTCCCCAGCCAATTCTTCCTTCCGGCTAGCCCGCGCGCGGAGATTGTGCCAGCATCGTCTCATAACACCATCGGGGATGGATCCTCGGGGGCGTTTGGCGCGGATACTAACTTGGGCGCCAAAAGGGTCTGCGGCTGCGCGATCCAGACGGCGAAGCCTGGCTGCTCCGCATAGCCGACGGCGACCAGGACGCCATGATGCTGTCCGATCGGGAGTTGGCCGACGAAGTGATTCAGGATGTGTTTTGGCTGGTGTGGCGCTCGGCCGCACGGTTGGACTCCGAGCGTGCGGGCGCTTCCAGGTGGCAGCTCATGATGGCTCGGAGCCGCGCGGTGGATGCCCTCGGCGCAGTCGGCGCACCGTCGCGGGCGAGTCGTGGGACGAGTTGACCGTGCCGCCCGCCGCGCCGGATGCGGAAAGCCCGAGTCCGACTAGGCTTGGAGGAGGTGCGCGTCGCCGTGGGGGGTGAGTCCGATGCGCCATGAGGCGTGCCGCGACAGCTTGCCGCTGTGGATGGCCGGGGCACTGCGGCCGGGCGAGGCCTGGGTGGAGAGCGAGGTGGCGCCCGCCTGGACCGATCGCGCCGGGATGCGGGAGGCCCGTCGCCGCCAGCGGCCCGCGCCGGCTCTGGCCGCGGCGCCGCCGGAGTCGCGGCGCGCCCCTCGGCTTTGGCCGGTGCTGCGGGTGGCCCTCGGCGGGTGGGACATGACGGCTGTGCAGGGCCAAACCACGTGCCAGATGATTCACCTGGCGTCATCGGGGCACCGCGCGGTGCTGACGGCCGCGGCCTGCCGAGCCAGCCCGGTTGATTTGTACTGGCAGCGCGGGCCGGCGGCGGGCACGTTTGGGCCCGGGCCGCACGTCCGCTCGCGCCCGGCGGGCACCAAGGCGTTTGCGGTGACGGTCGAGCCCGCCGGCGGCACGGCCGAGCCCACCACGCCGGTGCTGGCCAGTGCCTCCGTATGAGCCAGCCTGAGAGTAGGGGGGAGGAGGTGGCCAAGCGGCTGGCGGCGGCATCCCTCTTGGCGCGGCGTGACGCGTGCACCCGATTTCTGAATGGGCACGGCCGGCAGTCGGCTGCGGACTATCTGGCCCTCATCCCGGCCGACGTCGACATGGATCGGTATGGCCAAGGCGGTGTGGTGGCGCAGTTGGAGCAGGAGCTGGCGGCGCTGCTGGGCAAGGAGGCGGCGCTATTTCTGCCCAGTGGCACTATGGCGCAGCAAGCCACCCTGCGGGTGCATGCGGACCGGCGCGGGCGGCGCGGCGTGGTGTTTCACCCCTACTGTCATCTGGACTGGCACGAAGAGCGGGGCTACGAGCGGCTGCACGGCCTGCATGGAATCCCCGCGGGGCGCCTCGAGGCCCCGCTGTCCCTGGAGAGTTTGGAGCGGGTGGCGGAACGGCCGGCCGCGCTCTTGCTGGAATTGCCGCAGCGCAACTTAGGCGGCACCCTGCCCACCTGGCCGGAGCTTACGGCCCAGGTGGCGTGGGCCCGGAGCCGGGGCGCGGCGGTGCACCTGGACGGGGCCCGGCTGTGGGAGGCACTGCCGTTCTACGGCCGCTCCGCCGCCGAGGTGGCAGCGCTGTTTGACACCGTGTATGTGTCTTTTTACAAAGGGCTCGGCGGCATCGCCGGCTCGGCGGTGGCCGGGTCCGCCGAGGTCGTGGCGGAAGTTGCCCAGTGGCGCACGCGGCACGGGGGGCGGCTGGTGGCGCTGTGGCCGCTGGCGGCGGCCGCTGGCGGCGGCCGCGCGCACGGCGCTCGCGCGCCGCCTGCCGCTGATGCCGTGCTACTGGGCACACGCCCAAGCGGTGGCGGCGGCGCTGGCGGGCCTCGCGGGCGTCGAGGTGCTGCCGTCGGCTCCCGTGTCCCCGATGATGCACCTGGTGGTGCCCGCCACCGCCGAGGAGTTGGCGGAGCGCGCCGCGGGCCTCGCGGAGCGCGAGGGGGTGTGGACTTTTGCCCAGCCGTTTGCGAGTGACAGCCCTCATCGGCAGCGGCTGGAGCTGACGGTGGGCGACGCCACGCTGGACTTCGCGCCCGCCGAGGTTCGTCGGCTGGTGGCCCAGCTGGCGGGTCTGCCGCCCGACGCCTGACGCCCGCTCGTGGCCACCCGCCCCTCAGGGCGGGTGGCTTTTTGGCGCTCGGTTCGGCGCGGAAGATCTCCGTCCCCGCCGTGAGCGCACTTCTCGCCATGAGGGAGCGGCGCGGCGCTCCGCGGAGGAGGCGCGCGGGTGGGGGCAAGGGGAGACCGGGGAGGCATGAGAGAGCACACGCGGCAGCGGCTTCGGCAGGGCCCAGGGATGCTGTGGCTGCAGTGGTCGCCGGCCATGGTTGGCCCGGCGCTGCCCCGCATGTTTGTGGCCGCCGCCGCCGGCTCACCGCGATGGCCGC
This sequence comes from Bacillota bacterium, assembly GCA_021846505.1. Classification (GTDB taxonomy): domain Bacteria; phylum Bacillota; class Sulfobacillia; order Sulfobacillales; family JAIMBI01; genus JAJZWV01. The sequence continues at coordinate 8,787 of JAJZWV010000072.1, read as the reverse complement.
CCCCTGGTGCAGCTGGGGGCGCACGCGGTTGCGGGGCGCCCGTGCCGGCCAATGGCCGGGCCATCTGCGTCCAGATGGCGATTGGCGCGCTGCTTCTGGCTCCGGAGCCGCGGTGGTGGCGGCGTGGACGGTGGCTGTCGGTGGCCTGGGGGCTCGGGGTCTGGGTGGCTGGCGCGGCGCCGGGGGCTAATTTGCTCACCGGGGCGCCCGAATCGGTCCTCCTGTCTGTGCTGGCCGGCGTGCTGCTGCTGAGATCGGACGCATGGCTCCGGGGGCGCGGCCGGGACGCGCTGCGGTCGCCCATCGGCGGCGACTGGCTTTTGGGGGCCACTCTCATGGTGGTGTCGGGGGCTTTGCTCCTGGCGCGCTGGTCCACCCGATCCAGCGCCTGGCCGCAGTCCTGCTGCAGCACTCCGAGCTGGCGGCCAGCGCCCTGTTCGCCGTCTTTTGGGCCCGGCGAGCTGTGGGCAGCGCACCGCCGCGAAGCCTGGGTGGTGGCGCTGTCGCTGGCCCTCCTGGCGGTCATGTGGTGGTTCGGCATGGATGTTGGCGTGCTGGGCGGCTTGGGCACCGACCCCAACACGGCAGTGGTGATGGCGCTGTCATGGGGGCCGCGGCGAGGCGACCCCAATGGAAGCCCGTGCGGCGGCCAGCGTAGGCGGCCCAGGCGCCCGCCTACCTGTCGAGGGCCCCGTCCCGCTGAGGGCGGGGTCAGCTGCCCGGCGTCACCAGCGGGCCCAAGGCGTGCAGGCGCCGGAGTAAGTCCTGCCGGAAGCCCGGCCGGTCTTTGGACAGCCGGACGGCCAGCCGCGAGACCAGCAGCTCGGCTAAGTCATTGCGGCCGTCCGGCCCGGACACCAGCAAGTCCGCGGTCATTTCCGCGCCCAGGTCGGCTAGCAAGTTACGGCCCCGCTCGGATGACAAAAACTGGTGCAGCATCTCTTCCATGCGCGGCTCGAGATGTCGAATCACGCGCGCGGCCACATATCGCTCCACCCGCTCGGTCGGGCCCACCTAGATCGCCCCTTTTCGTCGCACCATGCGTTTACTGCGTTCTCCTTGCGCACGCGCTATCTTCCCTCACCGCCTCACGGTAGCAGAAGTGGGGCCCAAGCCGGGCGCACCCTCGCTAGACATCCTGGCGGCGGTGCCGACTGATGGCGGATACTAGGACAAGCCTGGGCGGGGCGCGGGGAGACCTGTGGCCGCCACCATTTCCGTCGAATTTCGGCCGGGCGGCCAAATGGGGGCGCAAGGGGCATGGCCAAGTTTCTGTTCGCGACGGTGCCCACTGCGGGCCACGTGGTTCCCGGGCTTCCTCTGGCCCAGAAGCTGGTGGATCAGGGAAGTGAGGTGGCGTGGTACGGGCCTGCGGCGGCGCGAGGACGATGTGCTGATCGGATTCATTGCGCTGATAGCCATCGAGTGGGGCAACCGCACCGGCAAGGTGGCCATCGGCATTGGCCGGGCCGAGGACCGCGGACAAGGCTACGGCTTCGAAGCCATGACGCTCATGCTGCACTTCGCGTTTGGCGAGCTGAACCTGCATCGCGTCGGCTTGGATGTCATCGAGACCAACGCCGCGGCCATCCGCCTGTACGAAAGAGCCGGCTTTCACCGGGAAGGGCGGATAGCAGAGGCGGTGTGGCGCGATGGGGCGCGCTGCGATGTGCTGCTGATGGGGATCCTCGCCCGCGACTGGCTCAGTCGGGGGATGTAGCCACCCAGGCGTCCGTCCTGGACGCTTCCAACGCGGCCCGGACCTCTCTGGATTAACCCAGAAATGGCCGGGCCGCGTTAGTAGCGGGGGGCTCGCCGGCGCCCGGCGTCCCTGCCGGCCGCACTCAGATGCGGGGCGCCGCCGGGCCCGTGGACCAGTGAAGCAGCGAGTACACCACGCAGTGCCCGGTGATGACAGTCACCAGCAGGGCTCCCCCCACCAGCCCCGCTAACTCGGTCACGACGACCGGCAGCCGCGTGGCCAGCGGCCACATCCACAGCGCCGCGAGAATCACCGCGCGCGCCAGCCGGTCGGCGGGCCCCACATTTTTGTCAATGCACCGGGAAGGGTCCTGCATCCGGGATGCCGCCATGGTTTCACCCCTTGCACCGTTGCGCTCCCGCGACGGCCGCTAGTGTCGGCGGCCCGCCGCGGGGCTATTCACGGCGCGCGGCCGGACCGCTGGCGCGCGTCCGCCGCACTGTCCAAGAAATTCGCCACAGCCAAGATCCCATCCCCAAGCGCCGGCGCAATCCCCACCGAGCCGCGGGGCGGCAATTCGGTGGGGGCGTCTGAGAGGGCCGCGCCGCCGATTATCGGGCCGCACAATGTTTCGTCGGTTCCGAGACCCAGACCCGCACCGCAAACAGAGAGGACGATTGTAGTCATGGCAGCGACGTTGCAGTCGAAGCGGATGCCCTTAAAGCGGGGCCTGGTGGGGATGGCCATGGCCGGCGCCGCGCTGGCGATGGCCGCGGCCCCGGCCGCCAATGTGTTTGCGCAAAGCTCTCCGGCCCAATGGCCACCAGCACCTCGGTCGCGAACCTGCGCATTGCTTTGAGCCAGCTGTTGGGGGCCCACGCCGTGCTGGCCCAGCTCACCATGGAGGCGGGCTACAGCGGCCGCCCCGACTACAGCCAATTGGCGGCCCAGCTGACCGACAACACGACCGCCCTGTCCAACGCCATCGCCGGCATCTACGGCCAGGCCGCGGGGCAGCAGTTCAACCAGATGTGGACCGGCCACATCAATGACGTCGTGAACTACGTGGTGGCCACGAAAGATCACAATTCCGCGGGCCAGCAGGCCGCGGTCAACGCGCTGTCGCAGTACAAGACCCAGTTTGCCGCCTTCATGCACTCGGCCGACCCGCACATCAATGCGACGACGCTGGCCGACTCGCTGCAGGTGCACATCACCCAGATCCTCGCGACGTTCAACGCCTATGTGGCCGGCAACTACACCGCCACGGCCAGCGACTTTGTCACCGCCTATGACCACATGTTCATGGACGGCGACTACCGAGCGGGCGCCATCGAGCAGCAGTTTCCCAGCAAGTTCGGCACCACGTCGCCCAACACCCCGGCCGTCAACTTGGTGGTGACGCTCGACCAGCTGCTGGGCGCGCACGCCGTGCTGGCGCAGATGGCGATGCAGGCGGGCTACTCCGGGGCTCCGGACTTCCAGGCGGTGGCGGGCGTGCTGACCCAAAACACCACCAACCTGTCCAACGCCATTGCGTCCGTGTCCGGCGCGGCCGCTGGGCAGCAGTTCAACCAGATGTGGACCGGCCACATCAACGACTTCGTGAACTATGTGGTCGCGACCAAGAGCGGCAACACGGCCGGGCAGAATGCCGCCGTCGCCGCGCTGGAGCAGTACAAGACCCAGTTTGCGGCCTTCCTGAACGGGGCCGACCCCTACATGAACGCCACCGTGCTGGCGGACTCGCTTCAGGTCCACGTGAATCAGCTGCTGGCGACGCTCAACGCCTACGTGGCCAAAAACTACCCCAGCACGGAATCGGACTTCGTCACCGCCTACGAGCACATGTTTATGGATAGGGCCTACCTGGGCACCGCCATCGTGGAGCAATACCCGGCGAAGTTTGGCGTCAGCATGGTCACCGGCGCCACGTCGCCGACGACGGGCCTGCCTCTCTTGCCGGCCGTCGCACTGGGCGCGGGCCTGGCGCTGGCGGGCGTGGGCTTCCTAACGCGGCGGCAGCGGCCGTCCAGCGGTGGGCCGCTGGCTTAGCCGCCAGCGCGATTAGCGCCCGTACCGGACAGCAGCCGCAAAGGGGGGGCTCCATGAAAGCGCTGGGAAAGGGACAGACGCGGAGGGGATTCCCCCGGTGGCTGGCGTGGGTCTTAGTGGCGCTGGGCGCCGTGCTCGCCGCCACCCCGCTGTGGATTCCTCGGCTGTCGGTGGCCGCGGGGCACGCCTTGCTGGCGAAAGCCCCGCGGCCCCACATGGTGCACCACCGCGCGGCCGCCGCGGCCGCGGCGGCGCCGTTCGTGCCCGTCAGGGCGGGCCCTGCCGCCACCGCCGGCCAAGTGGTGGCTGCGCTGTCGATTCCGGCGCTGTCGCTGGTGACGGCCGTGGTGCAGGGCACCTCCGACGCGACCCTGCTGGTGGCGCCGGGCCACTATGTGTCCTCGGTGATGCCGGGCCAGGTGGGCACCAGCGTCATCGCCGCCCACAACGCCACGTTCTTTCGGCACTTGAATCGGCTCCAGCGGGGCGACCGCATTGTGGTGACCACCAGCCAGGGCCGCTTTGTGTACCAGGTGGTGGGCCATGAGGTGGTTCACCAGGGGCAAGGGGTAGTGAACACGCCGTACTCGTCGCTGCTGCTGGAGGCCTGCTATCCCTTAAGTGCGCTGTATCTGACCCCCGATCGCTACGTGGTGGAGGCCATGCCGGTGTCCGATCAGCTGGCGGCCGGCGCGGCGCCGGCGCTGCAGCCGGCGAACCAGACGCCAAACTTCCAGGCGGACATCTCGTCGGCCGTGGCCGCGCGCTACCCGCTGTGGCTGTACCAAAACTCGATTCCCATGGGGCAGCTGTCCTATCAGGGGGCCAGCGGCGCCCCGCTCGCCCGCTTTCAGCAGTCCGGCCAGCCCATCGCGGTGGAGGAGCAGGCGATTCGCCTGTGGGACGCCGTGCGCTATGTGAGCCAATCCGGGAGTGCGGCCAACCTGGCGGCGCTGGTGCCGCCTTCGGCGGCTCCGGCGGTGAATCCTTACTGGCGCGCGGCCTCCGTGTCGTTTTCAGGCGTGATGAACGTGGTGGAGAGGCTGTCGCCCAGCGGGGCCATCGACAGCGTGACGCTGTCGGACGCCGAGGTGCGGGTCAATGGGCAGCCGTGGAGCCTCACTCTGACCGCGGCCGTCACCGGGGATAGCCTGCACATCACGGCCTGGAGCGCCCAGCGCTGCCGTAGCTCACGTCGGGCGGTGGGGGCCAGGCGCAGTGACTCAGGTCGACAGACGAAAGCCGGCGGCGAGGGCCGCCGGCTTTGGCTATCGCGGTGCCGCGACTTCCGGCCGGCGATGCCACTGCCCGCGGCGGATGACCTGAAACCCCACGGCGGCGGTGCGCGGACTGAGGGGACCGGTATCCGACGGTGGTGCGGTCCTGGCAAGCCCACTGGCACGAACTGTCTACCTTTTATCGGTATCCCGGCGGGTTGCGGCGGATCATCTACACCACGAACCTCACCGAAGGGTTCCATCGGCAGCTGCGCAAGGTGACCAAGAGCAAGAGCCTGTTCCCGACGGATGCCGCGCTGACCAAAATGCTGTTCCTGGCCGGCCAAGAGGCTAGCGGAAGTGGACGAAGCGTCTGCCGAACTGGGGCGAGATTCTGGGCCAGTTGGTCATCTATTTTGAAGACCGCCTGACCCCCTACCTGAAATAACCACCAGGGAGTTTACACAAGACCCTTGACCCTCCCTCTACCGGCGGCGGAAGGGCATCGTGGCGCCGGTGTTTGGCATTCTGAAGGCGCTGTTGGGCTTTTAGCAGTTCAGTCGCCGGGGCCACGGATCCGAACCGGACACCTGCCATGAGCTAGCGGGGCCCCGCGCGGCGAAAAAGAGTTATTGGAGGCGGGCCCAGTATCTTGACATACGGGTGGAACTAGGATTTATTGGGTGGGAATGCTAAACGGCGGCCTCTGCTCCAGGGAAAGGATGTTGATGCTGTGCGTGGAAGTATCGGCAGCAAGCTGGCGACGACGGGTGTAGCCTTGGCGCTGGCCTACACGGCCTTAGGATCATCCCCCCCATCCCTGCCCGTCCAGACGGGAGCCACCCGGCAAATAAATATCACGACTGATTCGGTTGATGGCGCCGTAGGCGGAGCCCTGGTAGAGGTTATGCAAAACGCTACTGGACGCATCGTGGCGATGGGCCATTCGTCGGCAAATGGGCAGGTATCACTCGCAGTGCCTCTGCCCTCTCGAGGTGCACAGGCTCTTAGCGTTTTGGCATTCGGGCCAAAGGGGTTTACCGCGCATGGGTTTTCAGTGCGCGCGCGGTTGCCCAATCGGGGACACGGTCAAAGAGTCCGATCGGCACGCTCGTTTCTACTTACCATCCCGAACCGGTCCAGCGGCGGCCCCTTGGTATCGTCAGGGGGGATGGTGACTCCGAACGCCTGCGGTACGTATTTCGAAGGGGCAACGTATTCCTACCCTTTGACTCAGGTCGCGGAGCTGAATGGTGATCAGTACGCATCGAACACTCTGACGGTGACGTCGTCTGGGTCTTGGAACATGCAGGGTGGATACAGTGCAACAGGGAGCTCCTTTTCGGCAAACGGATCGTACGGTGTGTCCAATGGCACCACCACAAACTGGAGTGCGTACCATCCGTCCACGGGACAAGCCATCAAGGCACTCACAGTGGTGAAATTCGAGAAGGCAGAATATTACAGCACGTGCACCGGTTATTTCTGGGAACTGTGGCCGGTGGCAATCGAGGGCGGTGCTAACTGGGGGAGTCAGTATGCCACGAACAACGACTTCAATTACTCTCAGGTCGTCGGCGGGTCGTACGGAAATACGTGGCACACCATGCCTCAAACCGCGGTGACACGAGACAACAGTGCCGGCTGGACATGGTCGGGGGCTTTTGACGCCTTCGGTTTCTCCGGATCGGTGACGGAGGAATGGGCTAGTAACGAGATGGACAGAGTGTTCGACACTGCGGCTGCGGGCTCCGGCATTGACGTGGCGGGTTATGACGACTTCACTAGCTGGCGCGTGACCTATGTGACCAACAGTACGGTGACTGGAGGCGGTGGCGGGTGTGGGGCGGCCTTGGCTACATCCGGGTTTAGCGGGCCGCAGACAGTCTGTTGAGGAAGGGACAAGCGGCCCGGATCGCTGTGGGGCTGGCAGTGCTCTTTTCTGTGGCGGCCTGTTCGTGGTTTGCCCCCGCCGGCTGGACGGTGGGGGCACGGGGCACCGTGGCATCGCGCGACGTGGTTCCCGAGCAGGTCACCGGCGAAGAGTTCACCATGAGCAAAGGATCCCGGTTGGTGGTTGCGACTGACCATGGCGGGTTTTCTGTCCCATCTGCCGTACTGGATCGGATCCGCCGGATCACCATCACCCGCGTGTGGGTTCCCGTGTTGCAGGTGCCTACACTGGCGGGTACACAGGTGACGGTGGCCACCTCTATCCACGTTCCCCTGCCGGCGGCGTGGCAGGCCCCCGGTGTACCTCGGTGGAGTGACATCCCTTGGAGTAGCCTTGTGACGCGTCGCGTGGCCGTACCGCCGGAAACGACGTGGGGCGCCGTCATGACCCTGTATCTGCCCCTCGTCGTGGCGACGGTGGAGGGGGCGGGTCCGGGGATGCCCAGCGAGGTACTGCACATGGCGCTTCGTGTGGGCCACGGCTACCGATTGGGGAGCTTGCGGTCCGTACCGCCCATCGCACCGAAGTTGTTTTGCATCAACAACCCCCCGATGGGGAGTCACTTTTCCACCATGCGAGGAAGTCGCGTGGTGAAGGGACCATCAGTCCAGGTACGCAATTGGTCTATGTGGGGTGAGTCCGTCAAGAGTGTCGCTCACTATACCTTGTTCGTGTACGCCCGCTCCGTCGGCGTCATTGTGTATAGCGATAACACACAGTGGCGGTATATGTATCTGCAGAAGACGAACTCCAGCGGATACATCCTAGCCGGATGCGCGTAATTGAATTGCCGCCACAGCTGACGGCGGGCGTAGTAGGTTGACTGCGGCAGGTCTCGCTCTCTGTGCCGCGGAGGAGCCGGTGGTCGAGGCCGGCCCTGTGCTGCCCCCGCAAAGAGGGAAAGTCCCGCGGATGCGGATGCGGGAGGATGATTCAAAATGCCCAAGGGCAGGAGGATAGTACCGCTAGGCGCGCAGGATTGCTGCCACGTTCGAGTATCGCTGCAGCTGGGCATCGGCGGTCAGCAGGGTCAGTGAGGCGGAACGCGCCTGAGCCACCAGCAGGCGGTCGAAGGGGTCGTGGTGAATCGGTGGCAAGTCCGCGACGCCCATCGCGTGCGCCGCTAGCACCGGCAGCTCCATGAACCCGCTGGCCGAGATTCCCTGGACCATGGCGGCCGGCGAGCCCGACAACTTGCCAAGCGCCATTTTGATGCAAAGTTCCCACACGGAGGCGGCGCTCACATACGCCTCATCCGCGTGATCCAAGAGGTCGCGGGCGGATCGGGTTAGTGCGGGCGCATCCTCCAAGACCCACAAATCGATGTAGATATCCACCAGCAGTGTCACCGGCCGCCTTCGAAGCGCCGCAAAACGCCGTCCGGCAGGGGCGCATCAAAGTCGTCCGCCACTTGAATCTGTCCCTTGAGGAAGCCGTACACGGGGGGAGGCTTTTCGGTCAGGATGGGAACCAGCCGGGCCACCGGCTTTCCGGCCTTAGCGATGATGACCGACTCGTGGCGGGTGGCCACGTCGTCCACCAGGCGGCTCAAATGGGTTTTGGCTTCATGGATGCTGACCATCCTCACGCATGCACCCCTAGGACTTATTCTAGTCTGGTTTCGAGGGAGCATCTATCCTTGCGCCCGCCACTTAGGGAACTACGATCGCGCGGGCCGCGCAGGGCCGTGGGCGCGCTCGGGAGTCACGGGAGGTGAAGCCGGCCCAAGGCCGGCTCTATGATGAAACCTGTGGGATGGGCAGGCAGGAGAGAAGCGGCAGCACGTCCCATTCGTTGATCGCGACATCGACGAAAGAGGGTGCTCCCGCTATGGAGGAGTGTACCGCAGAGTTGACCAC
>JAJZWV010000019.1 GCA_021846505.1 Bacillota bacterium | reverse complement strand
GGACATCCGGGCGTGGATCGCGGCGTGGAATGACCATCCCCGGCCCTATGTCTGGGTGAAGACGGCCGACCAAATCCTCGCGGCCCTCGCAAACTATTGCAAGCGAATTAGCAATTCAGGACACTAGGCTCTCATCGCAAAATCGATGCGGATCCGCCCCTAAAGCCCACCGATGGGCGACCTCGTGCACGGTTTCGCGGATCACGCGGGCAGGGTTCGCGTGGTGCTCCATCAGCACCGCCCCCGCCATTGCCTCGGACCCCCAGTGATCCGGCACTTCGATGATCTGCCACGGGTCGCCAGCCCGCGGGCTTGGTCCGATCAGAGGCGTCAGCCGCTCCACCGCAAGGCCCGCGGCCTCCTGCACGTGCGACGCCCAAGCGCCCTGCCCCGTGAAGGCCCGGACCGTGCAGGGCTCGCCCGTGTTTGCCGCGGGCGGAGCATAGCGTCCGGCCACGAGAACCGCGCCGGGACTGCAGGCCTGCCACCGCCAGATACCCGGGCCATCGCGCACCGTGCTGCCAGGCAACAGGCATCCCCACCAGTCGGAGGGCAGAGTCATGGTCACATCAAATGCCCGGGGCTGCCACGCCCCAGTGTACGTCGCCCACGTCGGGAATCCTGAGACGGGATACCACAGCACCTCCCGCCTCAGGAGTGTCCGATCTCGCTCGACCGCGTCGTGAACATAGGGGAACGCCTCCCGATATCCCACGACGGGGCCGCTGTACGCCAGGTTCAGGGCCAGCATCTCCCCCGAGGCAACCGGTGGGCTGCAGGACACCTGGACGCAGTTCACCTGGATGCTGGGCCAGTCGCGGAGGGACTGCACGCGCTGGCAAAAGTGCACGGCCCGCCGGCCTGCCCCATCGGCAACCTCTGACACCGTGAGGAGCCGGTAGAGAAGCCAGGACACAGAGTGGACCGCCTGGCGGCCCCGGTTGTGGAAATGGAGAGTGCCCCGCACCGCGATTCGTCCAGGCGCATCAGGCATCGCAGCACGCGACGGGGGCGAGACCGCGACTTGCAAGTCATACTTCTCAATGGCAAGCATTCCGAATCCCTCCCTGGCGCTGCCGTTGCCCCCCGAGCGGTGTGGCCGCTCTCCAACCCATTGTCCCAAATTTGTTGACCGCCGAGCGGTGCCGGGCCGTCAGCAAGGCCGCACGGGCTTGCCGCCCCGGGGAACCCACTTCAGACCCCTTCAGGACAGCGGAATCCTTTACGAGGCCGTGCATGTTGAACTGCGGATCCCGCCGCACGTTCGCCCTGCGGCGGGTCCACACGTCCACCGCCAGGTGCCCGCGGCCCAGGCTGTCGCCTGAGCCAGCGCGGCGGAGGCCCACCACCCGGGCGGCGTCGCCGAACGTGCCTACTCCTGCTGCAGGAAAAGAGGAGTGCCACACGCCGGGACACTTCCTCCCCCGAAAGTGCCGTGGCCGCCAGCGGCAGCTCGCTCAAGTCCGGCGCCTCCTCCCCGCTCTAATGATCGGCCGCCTCGCGTTCAGGCGCTCCAGGAGCTGATCCCACTCATCAGGCAGCGCCGATCCGATCTCGGCGGCGCCTCGCCGGCGGGCCTCGGGTCCTTGTCCGGCTCCCCTCGATGCGCCGCCCGCGTGGGCTTGCTCCCGGTGCAGATTCCGTCAGAGGCCACTCGCGCCAGCGGTCCATCGGGCTCATCGGCCGGCACGCCTGCGCACCCCAACGCTCACCCAGCATGCGCAATCGGGGAGCGGCCCGCATTGATCTCCGGATCAGTGTTGGGCAGCGCGTCTCTAACGCCCTGCAATCCGGGTGCACAAGATCGCCTCGGGTTCTTGCCCCGTTGATGAGGAGAAGCCCATGGCCGCGCCGGCCGCCGAAAGGCATGAACAGTGGGGCCGCACGAGGGAAGGTTTTTTGCTCGAGACGGATTCACTCTGATGCCAGCTGAGGGAACGCCGTTCCGGCATCGGTGCTGCCGCCCAGCGCCACCGGGCGCGCCACTCTCCACGGAGCACTCTAGTCGTACTCCACCGGCAGTGAGTGGGGCCTCCCCCCCGGTCGCGGCCAGCACCGCGCGGGGCTTGCTCTAGGGGGCGCGCCTCTCGCGCAGGCTCGGTCCGCCTCACTCCACCGCCACAGCCCGAGCGAACTGTCTTACAATAAAGCGCATCGCGTGCGGGCACTGGGCTGCGCGCCCGCATTCCAGACGGAGCACCGCACCTAGCGGCACGAAAGGACAAGCCATGCCGAGCCCATTTTTGGCCTATATCTATCGGCTGCAGTACATCCAGCGCTGGAGCCTGATGCGCAACACCCACCCCGAGAATGTGGCCGAGCACTCGTTTCATGTGGCGGTGCTGGCCCATGCGCTGTGCCACATTGCCCACACCGTCTACCACAAGGACGTGCCAGTGCAAGACGTAGTGGCGGCGGCCCTGTTTCACGATGCCGCGGAAGTGCTGACCGGCGACATCCCCACGCCCGTCAAGCACCACAACGCCGACATCCTGCACCACTTTCGCGAGATTGAGCAGGAAGCCGCCGCCCAGCTGGCCGCCATGATTCCCGAAGCGCTGCGCCCGGCGTACGTCCCGTGGCTGGAGGAGCCGCCCGCGTCGGTCCAGGTGTGGATCAAGGCGGCGGACCGCCTAGACGCCTACTTGAAGTGCTCATTCGAAGTCATGGCCGGCAACCGCGAGTTTGCGGTCGCCAAGGAGCAGTGCGCCGCCGCCCTGGACGCCATGGACATGGCTGAGGTGCGCTACTTCCTGGACACGTTTGCGGGCGCCTTTGAGCAAACGCTGGACGAAATCAGCGCGGCCCGCGGGCCCGAGTCAGTTGACGACTAAAGCCAGCCGCGCCTCCGGCACGGCGACGGCCCAAGTCGTTCACCGCCCGCACCGCCAGCGGATTCGCCCCCGCCGAGAGCCGCACCGCGAGCTGGCGGCCGTGGTGCGGGCGCCAGGGGCTCCCGCTCTGCGACACCTCATAGTGGTCAAACCACGGCATGGAGTGGCGCAGCACCACGTCCAGCCGGCGGGTGTCGGCCAGCGGCGCATCGGCCGGGACCTGGCGCGGCGCCCACTGCAGCTCCGCCCCTTCCAAGGGCACGTCCACCCGCGACCGATCGGTGGTAAAGCGCACCTACTGCGGCATCCGCTGAAACAAGAGGGGCGGCAGGTCGCCCGGCCGATGGTAGTCGAGCGGCACATCGGCACCTTCGCCCCCATCCCGCGGCGCGGGCCGCGTCAAGGCATAGTGAGTGCGGTACACCAACTCCCAGTAATACTCCTGCCAGAATCGCAGGAAGCCGGCAAAGCCGCCCTGCGCCGGCAGCGACCGCCACGCCTCGCCCCGGTCAAATCCCTCGGGCACCTCGATTTGGCTTACGTCGGTGTTTTCTGGGCCTCATGGCCGGTGTACTCCGCGGCCAGCTCGGCCTCCCCGCTCAGCACCAGGTCGCCAAAGTGCCCCGCGTGCACGCGGTCCGCAATCTCCCACGGCGCCAGCACACGCCCCGCGCGGTCGCGGTAGTACCTGTTGAACTGCGGATCCAGCATGACCCACTTTTCGTGCGCGGGACTCCACACGTCCACCACCACGTGCCCGCGTCCCAGGCCATCGTCCGAGCCGGCGCGGCGGAGCCCCATCACCCGGGCGGCATACCCGAAGGCGGAGCAACCTGCTGCAGGAGATGGGCAAAGTCCACGCACCGGAACACCACCTCCCTCGTCCGTGCCATGGCCAGCAGGGGGAGCGCGCTCAGGCCCGGCGCCTCCTGCCAGCCCTGATGCTCGGATACCCCATGCACAAAGTTCATCAGCGCCAACAGCTTCTCCCAATCATCGGGCAGCGCCGCCAGCACAGGTTCGATCCCGGTGGCTTCCCTGAGGCGCCGCCTGAGCTATGGATCCGGCTCCCACCGGTACGCCGCCCACGCCGGGCTCTGCTCCATGTGCTGATGGTCGGTGAGATGCCACTGCCGCCGCCGGTCCCACGGGCTCATCGGCCACCACTCCTTTGCACTCCCCATCGCATCCAGCGTGCACGATGGCGGGGCAGGCCGCCTTGATCTGAGGATCAGGATCGGCGTGGGGATCTTGGCCCGGAGCGTCTGTGCGCCCTACGGCCGCCCGCGCGGCGCGCCGCGGCACAGATCCCGCCAGGCGCTTAGGGCCGCCTGGCTCACCTCGCTCCCCGCCGCGGTCGGGCCGCGTCTCAGGTTCTGCGCAAGTGCCGCGCCAGCATGGGCTCGCCAAATGCATAGCGCCCTCGCCCGTGCCGCACCAGCACGCCGGCTTGGAGCAGCTCCCGCACGGCCGCGCGAAGAGCGGACTGCGAGCGGTCCTCAGCCGTGTACACGGGCCGGGCGTGCGCCAGGCGCCCCAGCACCAAGCGGGCCTTGGGCCCCAGCGCCTCGATCTCCGCCTGGAACACCGCCTGCAGCAAATCTTCGGTCTGGTCGACGGCCGCCAGCACGCAGGCCCGATCGATGGGATCTGGCCGCTCCCGTGCCAGCAGGTGCGTGTAGTAAGCCACCTCCATGGTGTCGTAGGGGTGGCCGCCCGTCGCGTCCAGCATCGCGTCCAGCGCGTCCTCGCCGATGCGGCGGTTTCTGGACGCGAGCCGCTCGCGGATGTACTTGCGCCAGGCCGGGTCGGGAACCGGCGGCAGCGGCTGCCCCACGGCGTAGCGAAAAAACGGCTCGCGGGCGGATTCAAACAGCTGGTGCATGAGGCTCCCTTGGCTGCCCAAAAACAAGAAAGCGGTGTGCTGCTGCAGCTGGAACACACTGCGCATGCGGCGCAGGAGCGCGGCCGCGCCTAAGTCGCGCACCAGTTGAAACTCGTCCATCATCACGACGAATCGGCGCCCGGTGCGCTCGCCAATGAGCTCGGGCAGCGCCAGGGCTAAGTTCACCTTCTGCCAAGGATCGGCGTCCTCCCAATCACGGAGCGATGCCGCCAGCTCCAGGTCGTGCAGCCGCAGGCGGATTTCTGGCCGCGCCAGCAACTCGCGCCAGCTACGGCCGATCGCTCGCGACAGCCGCCCGACCAGGGGCAGATTCCGCAGACACTCCGCGGACAGCCCATCCGCAAACTCCTCGAGCGACAGCACGCCCGCCAGGTCAATGGCGGCCGTGTGCACGCCCGCGCTGTTGAGGCGCCGGAGCACCTCCAGCGCCACCGACGTTTTCCCCGTGCGCCGCGGCGCCGACAGCACGACGCTGACCCGGTCGCTCAGCTGCTGCGTGAGTGACTCCACAAAGTCCTCACGGTCCACCACGTGGCCCTCCCCCGCGGGCACCCCGATGGGGAACAGCGCGTCATCCGCCACCCCGCGCCTCCTCTCAATCATTGTACACCGATTTTATGGTGCATTCACACCGAAAAACTGGTGGACGAGTGGCGTAAGCTCGCGGGTGTCCGGCTGATTCACTTCACGGGAAACATGCCTGGGCCGGCCGCACAAGCCAGGCCGCGGCCTGCCCGTGCCGCCAATTTCATGGAGCCGGCCTCGCGCGGCACGTCGCCCAGGCGAGCGATGAGCCGCTCGCGCCGCAGGCGGTCGCCGCCGAGCCTGCTCCGCACCACCGCCCCCTTGTAGGCGCGCGGGTCCGCGGCGGGCGGCACCGCCCACAATCGAAAAGGCTCCACACACGCCACCCGGTGCGCCTCGCCGGGCACCCCCTCGGGATGGGCGGCGAAGCCGAGGATCTCCCCCGCCAGCGGCCAGGTAGCGTCCAGGGGCAGCCACGCCTCACCGGCCCACACCTCTAGGAAGGTGTGCCCATCCGGAATCGGGCCATTGGCCTATAGCGCCGCGATGGCCGGCGGCGATGCGCTGCGCATCCACCGATACGAATCGGTGGCGATCATGAGGCGCGACGGAATCCCCGCGGCCCCGAACAGCGCCTGCAGCGGCGCGTGCGTGGTGGAGCAGGTGCCGCACCACTCCTCCACCGCGGCCGGTGGGCCGATGCCCGACGGCCGCCGGTAGGGCATGTCGCGCACCAGGCGGAACAGGCGGCCGCGATGCCCGGCCGCATTTGTGGGCGGCCTATCTGAACGCCTGTAGCAGGCCGCTTTCTGTCGCCTCGGCCCCTCCTCGCTCGGAATCCTTCGGGGATATTGCACAGACCCGCCGGAAGATCCTCCGCCTCCGTTGTATTGTACTGAAAGTACCTTTGAAAATACCTTGAGCCTCGGCGGCGCGGGCGCCGGCCTCGCCGGCCTGAGCTCCCGCGGCATCACGGGATCACGAGGGGAGGACAAGGTGGCCGATAAGTATCGGGGCCCCCTGTTCATGGCGCTGGCGGCCAGCATCTGGGGCGGCATGTATGTGGTCAGCAAGTTGGTGCTGGTGCTGGTGGCGCCCTTGGCGCTGGTGTGGCTGCGCTATGTGGTGGGGCTCGCCGCCTTAGGGCTGTTAGGTCTGTTGACTCGAGAGCGGTGGCATCTCCGGTGGGGCGACGTGCCCACTTTGGGCGCCATCGGCGTGGTGGGCTACGGCATCTCCATTTGGGCTCAATTCCGCGGCACCCAGCTGTCCACCGCCCAGGCGGCGTCGGTCATTACGGCAGCCACGCCAGCCTTCATGGTGGTGTTTGGCCGCCTCCTGCTGCGGGAGCGCGTCACCTGGCGGCGCGCCGCGGCCGTGGCGGCCGCCACCCTCGGCGTGCTGGTGATTGTCGGCGCGGGCAGCGTCTCCACGAGCCCGGCGGGCGGCCTCATCCTGGGGCTGGCCGCCGTCACCTGGGCCCTCATGTCCGTCCTGGTGAAGCGTGTGCCCGCCGATTACTCGGCTCTGGCGGTGACCACCTACGGCATTTTGGTGGCCGCCGTGCTCATCACGCCGCTGGCGCTGCCGCAAGCCCCCACGGCGGCGGCCATCACCGGCAATCCCCTCCTGTGGGGCGGCCTCTTGTACCTGGGTGTCGTCTCGACGGCGGGCGCGTTTTTCTTCTGGACGCGAGGCGTCCAGCTGGTGGATGCCGGCAGCGGAGGCGTCTACTTCTTCTTTCAGCCGCTGGTGGGCACCACGCTGGGCTGGCTGGTGCTGGGTGAGCCCGTGGGCTGGACCTTTGTCGTTGGAGCCGCCCTCATTGCCGCAGGCGTGGCACTGACGCTGTAGCGGCCACGGGAGGATAGGCCCTTGATCTGGCCCCAGCGACTGGTCATGTTCTGTGCGGGGGCATCCGCCGACACGGGTGTGGCCAGGTTAATTGCCGCTGTGCCCGCTACCCGGGTCTGGCGGCGGCGCACCGGCGGCGGCCACTTGACACCTGCCGAGTACAGGGCTTCTGCCCGCAAAACCCGGAATGCGCCTCCTAATGCGCGGTCCGGCTGCCGCCGTGCACGGCAGCATGCCACCGCGCGGCGTCGCCGGCGATGGGCGCAATAGGGTCCTACTCGCCCAGCCTCTAAGGTGCTTGGCACAAAAGTTGCGCCAGACGCCTTGGGCCACGGCGGGCGCGGCGGCTCAAGCGCGCCCAAGCACCTCGTCGCGATGCCCACCCATGCGGACTGGGGCCGAGCGGCTCTCAGACGCATCCCCGCGCGACCCGCGGACTTCCCCGATATCTAGGCGACCTTGAATCTTCTTGGCCGCAGGCAGCCGTTGCCCGCTCCCACAATGAGCGATGAGTCCACGCACCATGGCTGCGGGTCTCGAATTTCGCACCGAGCTCAGCCAACATGCCAAAGGCGCTGCAACACCTCACTCCGAATTGGGAGCAGACATTGGGGATCTCAATCTTCTTCGTTCCAATACGCGTCATGGTTTCTTGAGTTACAACAACACACGCATTGAAAGCTGCCGCAGCTACGATCCACGGATCGGCAGCATCCAAGAATCTATCCTGGTGAGCCGTACTGAACGGTCCTTCCATTATATATGTGGATATTTCTGCAATTTTGATCTGCATAACAGGATCACTTACGTCCATGGACCAATTGATGCCGCGCGACTCGATCCACGCGGCAGACGTTGTTTTCCACTCACCCACGTGATCCGCGGGCTCCTCCGCAGCGGCCGTGCGGCCTGCCGCCTGCGGCCGAGGCGACAGCCCGCCTGTTCTGGTGGACCCGACCACCTCCGGCAGGCCGCAAGCGCCTCCGCCGGAGCGTCAGCTCACCTCCATGGGGAGAAAGCCTCCTCTCCTGTGCGGCGTTCTCTGGCTGGGCGGCGGCCGGCCGGCCGCTATTCCACCGTGACGCTTTTGGCCAGGTTGCGCGGCTTGTCGATGTCCACCCCCAGCTGCCGCGCCGTTTCATACGCCAAAAGCTGCATAGGCAGCGCCATCAGGATGGGCATGACGTCGGGCGCCAGGGTGGGCACCGGAATTGCGCAATCCAGCACGTCGGCCAATCCCTCGGCCAGCTCATCGGCCACAATGCCCACCACGAAGCCCCCGCGGGCCCGCACCTCCATAATGTTGGAGCGCGTCTTGGCCACCAGCGCCGGGTTGGACACCACCGCCACCACCGGCACGCCCGGCTCGATTAAGGCCAGGGTGCCGTGCTTCAGCTCGCCGGCCGGGTACGCCTCCGCGTGGATATAGGTGATCTCCTTGAACTTCAGCTGGCCCTCCAGCGCCGAGAGATAGTCCTGGCCGCGGCCCACATAAAACACACTGGGCGCGCTGGCCAGCCGCCGCGCCACTTCTTCGAGCACCCCGGCCGGGGACGACAGCCACGCCTCTCCGTGCGGTGGCAGGGATGCGAGCGCTGCCGCCACCTCGGGATGGGCTTGGCCGCGCGCCGCCGCCAGTGCCAAGGTCCACAGCGTCAGCAGCACAATTTGGCTCGTGTAAACTTTCGTGGAGCACACCGACACTTCCGGCCCCGCCCGATTCAGCGCTACCCGATCTGCCTGCCGCGCGAGGGTGGAGCCCACCACGTTGGTGATGGCCCACACGGGAAGCCCTCTCCGCTGCGCGAGGTCGGCCGCCGCCAGCGTGTCCAGGGTTTCTCCCGACTGCGAAATGGCCCACACCACCGTCCCGGCCGGCAGCGCCGCGTCGCGGTACCGAAACTCGGAAGCCACCTCCACGGCCGCGGGGAGGCCCGCCAGCCGCTCCAGCAGGTGGGCCGCCACCAGCCCCGCGTGATACGCGCTCCCGGCCGCCACCAGCCGGACGTGCTGCACGGACGCCAAGTCCTCGGCCGTGAGCCCGAGCTCGTCCACCGCCAGCTGCCCATCCGGCGCCACGCGTCCCGCCATGGTCGCCCGCCATGCGTCGGGCTGCTCGAAAATCTCCTTACGCATGAAGTGGGCATGCCCGCCGCGCGACGCCTGCTCCCGGTTCCAGTCAATCTGAAACGGCGCGCGCTCGACCGCCGCCCCGGCTTTGTCGCGCATCTCCACGCCATCAGCCCGGATGATGGCCATCTCGCCATTGTCCAGCACCAGCGCACTCCGGGTGTAGGGCACCAGCGCGGTCAAGTCCGACGCCACATAAGTGCCGTGGTCCGACAGCCCAATCACCAGCGGGCTGGCTTCCCGGACGGCCACCATCGTCATGGGGTCGTCGGCGGCCACCGCCAAAAACGCATACGCGCCGTCCAGGTCCCGGGCGGTCGCCGCCACCGCTTCCCACAAGTTCCCCTGATAGTAGTGCTCCAAGAGATGCGGAATCACCTCGGTGTCGGTTTCGCTCTGGAACTCATGGCCCGCGTCCTGCAGCATCCGCCGGAGCGGCTGGTAGTTTTCGATGATGCCATTGTGGACCGCCGCCACCCGCCCGTGGCAGTCGGTGTGGGGGTGGGCATTGGCATCGGTGGGCGCGCCGTGCGTCGCCCACCGTGTGTGGCCAATGCCGCAGTGCGCCCCGCCCGGGAGGCTGTCCACCACGCCCAGCAGGCTGGACAGCCGCCCCGCCTGCTTCACCTGGGCAATGCCCGCCTGGTCCACCAGCGCCACGCCGGCGGAGTCATAGCCGCGATACTCGAGAGCCGACAATCCCTCCAGCAAAAATGGCAGCGCCGCCTCGCGCCCTACGTACCCGACAATCCCGCACATCTGCCGTCCTTCTTTCTTCACGCCGATTCGCGTGCGCATCTCCGCGTTTTTTCGCGCCGCTGCTCGCTTTTGTCCTCTCGCCGTTTGCTTGGCAGTGCGAACAGCCCCATAGAGAGCTGGCCAGCCGTGCTGGCAGCCCTCGGGCGGGACCGTTCGATAGAAAATTGTCGGGCTCGGCCACACGGCTTTGTGGCGGCATTGCTGCCGACCCTTTGTCCCGTGGCTATCGGCCGCCGAGAAGCCGGAGGTCACCCGCCGAAAATTTCGAGATCCCTCTCCTCGTCAGCCCGGGCTCTCCCGGGCTCCGGCGCTTCAGGCTCCAAATTCAGCCGCGCTGTTCCGACGTCAGCGCCTGCCGAACGACCGTGGTCAGCCGGTCGGCCCACCTCTGCACGACCGCCGCATCCCTCCCCTCAATCATGATACGCAACAGGGGCTCTGTTCCGGAAGCCCGGACTACAAGCCGGCCGTCATCGCCCAGCGCCGCGGTGCACGCCGCCAGGGCGTCGCCCACCCCCGGCAGCGCCTCCCACCGAAAGCCGACGGCCGGCAGGCGCACATTGTCCAGCCGCTGCGGGTAGCGCGGCATGGGTGCAACGAGCGACGCCAGCGGCGCACCCGTGCGCCGCATCTCCGCCAGGATGGCCAGCGCAGTCAGGAGCCCGTCGCCCGTCACCGCCCACTCCGACAAAATGATGTGGCCCGACTGCTCGCCCCCCACTGCGGTGCCCCGGTCGCCCATGGCGCGAGCTACCCAGCGGTCTCCCACCGGCGTGCGGTGGAGGTGGAGGCCGCTCGCCTCCAGCGCTCGCTCCAGCCCTAAGTTGGCCATGACCGTGCCCACCACCTCCTGGTGCGGCAGGCGCCCCTGAGCGTCCAAGCCGCGCGCCAGCAGGTACAGGATGCCGTCGCCATCAACAATTTGGCCGTCAGCGCCTGCGGCAATCACACGGTCGGCGTCGCCATCAAAGGCGAAGCCCACATCAGCGCCCTGCTCCACCACGGCGCGCGCCACGACATGAGGGTGCGTGGCCCCGGTGCCCTGGTTGATGCGGCGCCCATCGGCGGTGCCGTTCAAAACCGCCACCTCAAAGCCCAGCGCCTCCAGCACCGGCGGCACCGTCGCTACGGCAGCGCCGGAGCCGAGGTCTACCACCACCCGCCCGGGGCCCACGCGGCCAGCAAATCGGGCCACCAGGCTGTCCCGATAAAGTGCCACGTGATCCGAGGCCGCCTGGGCGCCGCCCACCGCGTCCCAAGCCACCCAGGCCTGCTCACGCCGCGCGACGCGCTCGGCCACGGCATGCTCGCGCTCGGGGGGCCACTTGCGGCCGCCCGCATCCAACAGCTTCAGCCCGTTGTACTCCGGCGGGTTGTGGCTGGCCGAGATGACGAGGCCGGCGTCCGCCCCGAGGCGAGGCACCAGCGCCGCCACCGCCGGCGTCGGCACGATGCCCAGCAGCTTGGCCGTGCCGCCGGCCGCGGCAATGCCCGCCACCGCGGCGGCCTCCAGCAGCGGCCCGGAGACGCGCGTGTCGCGGCCCAACAGAACCAGCGGCGCAGGCGGCAGCTCGGCTACCATCGCCGCCCCGACCGCCAGGGCCAGCTCCGGGGTCAGTTCGCGCGGCGCCTGGCCGCGCACTCCATCGGTACCAAACATGCGGCGCTGCTCCCCTCGGTGCTCCCCGGCTCCTGCGCTGAGATCTCATGCCTATGCCGCGGCGGCGGGTCGGTCACGGCCCAATCGAAATCGTGGCCCGCACCGTCGACGGCGCCGCCGTCACCCCGCTGGGCAGCACCAGCCCCACCCGTTTCGTCACCGATGTGGTGCGGCCCGAAATCGTGATGGCTTGGGTGTCCATCGCGGTCAAACCGGACAGCGCCGACGCGGGGCCATACACCGTGACGTGCCGCGGGTCCACCGTGATGGGCCCCACCACATACCCGGTGCCCGGCGTGCCGTGGTACTTCACCACCACCGGCAGCACCTTCTCCGGTGACACGGTGACCGCCACATTCATCAGGCTGGGGCTGACCGTGACCTGTGGCACGGTGTGGCCAGCCGCGTTCACCGCGACCAGCGCTTCCTGCGCGTTCAGGTTGCTGGTTTGGCCGCTGACATTCACGCGAGCATACACATGGGCCACTGCGGCCACATCATGCGAGGGGCCGGACACTTCCACGGCTGTGCTGACGGGGGTCATGGACACGATGCCGTAGCCGCTGGCCACGTGCCCCACCGGCACCGCCGTGATGCTAAACTTTTTGGCCACAATGCGGTCGACCGTTACGGTCACGTCGGAGGGGCTGACCGACACCAGGCTGGTGCCCGGAGGCACCGAGGCACTGACCGGCAGCGAATAGGTGCCCGGCTTGGTGATGTGGGCCAAGTCCACCCATGCCTCGGCATGAATGGACTGCGACACCGATGTGGGCGGCCCCTTGATGTCGATCGTCACCGACGCGGGGTGCATGCTCAGCACCGTGTAGTGGTTGGTGGCCGCCAGCCACGTAACCGGCACCGGCCCCAGCTTGCGCTCCACCTGCCGCGGTGCCGCACTGCTGTTGACCTGCAGCCAAATCGCAATGGCCACCAGCAGCGATAGAATTTTGAGCGCGGTGTCGTTTTCCAGAATCCGATCGGTCATCGCGCCGCGCCCCGTGTGAACAGCCGGAGCCCGTTATAGCTGCGCCCCCGGTACAGCCGCTGGAGCATTTCGCGCAGCGTCCGGTCCTCCAGGCGCCGGTTGAGCTTGCCTTCCACCGCGAGCGAAATCCAGCCCGTCTCCTCCGACACCACCACCACGGCAGCATCGGACTGCTCGCTCACGCCCAGCGCGGCGCGGTGGCGGCTTCCGAGCTCACTGCCGGGGCGCGCCGCGTCGGTGAGCGGCAGAAACGCCGCCGCAGCTACCAGCCGGTCCCCCCGAATGATCACGGCACCATCGTGCAGCGGCGTGTTGGGCACAAACAAATTTTCCAGCAGCGCCGACGATACCTTGGCCTCCAGCGGCACGCCGGTGGCTACATATTCATTCAACCCGGTCTGCCGCTCCATGACAATGAGCGCCCCGGTGCGCGAGTGCGCCAGATGATCCGCCGCCCGGGCCACCTCATCAATCACCTGGGACATGTCAACGGGCTCATGGCCCAAGAGCGGCTCGGAAAAGAAGCGCCCCTGGCCAATCTGCTCCAGCGCCCGCCTGAGCTCCGGCTGAAACACAATCGGAATCGCGACAATCAGCATGGTTTGGATGGCAGCGAGGATTTCATGGGTGGCGTACAGGTGAAGGTACTGCGACACCGGCACCGCTACCAAAATTAGCACAATGCCTTTGATCAGCTGCACGGCACGGGTCCCACGAATCAAGCGAAAGAGTCGGTAAAAGCCATAGCTCACGATGGCGATGTCCACTACGGACAAAAGCCATCGAGACCACGACATCTCTGAAATAAACGAAAGCATCGCGCACCACCCGGGTTTTCCGCTACGTCCGTCCCGTCCCGGCGCGCTAGCCGCCTGTGTTACTCTAAACCGCGGAGGCGGCCGGATGTCCACTAGTATACCGCATTCGCCCGACCACCGCGGGAGCCCGCCCTCGCGCCCTGCGGTGCGCATCGCCATGGTGCTGCGCCTCTTTCTGTCGATCCTCATCGATTATTGGCGGCTGCGCTGGGTGTTTCGGCTGTATGGCCCCACGGCCGGCGAAGCCCGGCTGGAGGCCACCATGCACCGCCAGGCGGTGAAGATCCGGGTCACGGCCGAAGTCATGGGCGGGTTGGTGGTCAAGGTCGGGCAGTTCCTGTCCAGCCGGCTGGACCTGCTGCCCAAAGTGTTCGTCCATGAATTGGCCACCCTGCAAGACCGGGTGCGGGAAGCGCCGTGGCAAGAGGTCCGTGCCTTGCTGGAGCAGGAGCTAGGCCCCCTGGACCAAGCCTTTTTGTCGTTTGACCCCACCCCGATCGCGTCGGCTTCGCTGGGCCAGGTGTACGGGGCAACCGGCTGGGATGGCCAGGCGCTGGCGGTCAAAGTGCAGCGGCCTCACATTGAGCGCATCGTCCACGCCGACCTGCGGGCGCTGTCGCTGGTGGTGCTGCTGGCCAACCGCTTCACCAACTTGAGCCGCACCTTTGACCTGCCGCGTCTCTTAGCCGAATTTCGGCGCACGGTGCTGGAAGAGCTGGACTACGAAGCCGAGGCCGCCAACGCCGCGCGCATCCGCTCGGAAACTCGTGACTTAGCCGAGCTTCGCATCCCGCATGTCTACCCCGACCGCTCCACGCGGCGCGTGCTCACCATGGAGCGGCTGGACGGCGTCAAAATTTCGGACGTCGCCGAGCTGGATGCGTGGGACATCTCCCGGCAAGCGCTGGCCGAGCGCGTCATCCACCTGTATCTCCACATGGTCATGGACACGGGCTTCTTTCACGCGGATCCGCACCCCGGCAACCTGCTGGTCCAGCCGGACGGCACCCTGGTGCTGCTGGACTTTGGCATGGTCGGCCACATCTCCGCGGCCGCGCGGCGCCAGATGCGCCGCCTGTTTGTGGGCCTCTCGGAGCGTCGGCCCAATGTCGTGGTGGACAGCCTGTTTGCCCTGGGGGTGCTGCACCCGGAGGCAGACCGCCGGCGGCTCCGCTCGCGAGCTGCCTATCTCCTGGAGCGCTACTACGCCGAGACGCTGCAGGATATGCGCCAGACCGATGTCGAAGCCATGCTGGGCGACATCGAGCAGCTGGTGCGCGAAGAGCCCATCCAGTTTCCGGCCCAGTTTGCGTTTCTGGGCCGGGCCGTCAGCATGCTGGTGGGGGTTGCCACCCACCTGGACCCCTCGGTGAACCTCGTGAAGCTGTTCACCCCCTATGCGCGCCGGTTCGTGACGCAGGAAGCCGGCGGCCCGGCGGGATATGCCTGGGGCCGCGCGAAGGACTGGGGGCAGTCGGTGCTGGCACTGCCCCCCATGGCCACCCGCGTGCTGCGCCACATCGAGGATGGCGAGCTGGAAGCCAGCATCCAGTGGCCCGACGGCCAAGACGCGCTGCACCGCGTAGACCTGGGCCTCGACGCCGTCGCGGGCGCCATTTACACCGTGGGCCTCTTAGCCCTGGGTATTTGGCTCACCCGCTTGGGCTGGACCCTATCGGCCCTCTTGGCGTGGGCAGCAGCCGCCGCGCGGCCGGCGTGGCGCGCGGTGGCACGGCGCCGCCGCTAGCCGCGCTCCCCCGTCAGCCGCCCCTGCACGTCAGCCGGCCCAAGAACCCGCTGCCCGCCGGCGATAAGCTGGCGGGCGGCGTCCAGGCGGTCCCACAGGTCCACGCACAGCACACCCACCACTTGGCCGCCGTCCAGGTAAAACACGGCGCCCTGCTGGCCCGGCTGAATCCAGTCGTCCAGCGTGGCCAGCCGGCTGTCGATCCGGCCCACCGCCTCGAAGCCCAGGTCAAACAGGTCGGAGTAGAAGTACGGCAGATAGTCATAGGGCGTGGCCGCGCCGGCCATGTTGGCTCCGACACACTCCCCGTGCCGATTGGCATGGTCTTCATGCTCCACCCGGATCCGCTGATTCAAGGCGGGCGCAAAAAAGTTGGCCACGTCCCCCGCCGCATACACATCGCCCACGGAGGTGGCGCCATATGCATCCACCGCGATGCCGTCCCGGCACTCCACCCCCAGCGCGGCCAGCAGATCCACCTCGGGCACGATGCCGAGCCCAGCCACCACGGCCGCCCCCTCCAGGAGCGTGCCGTCATCCAGCATGACCCGCCAGGCGCCGCCGTCGGCGGGCTTGGTGCCAGTGACCGTGCGCCCGGCATGGACCGACACCCCGCGGCGGCGGTAGTCGTCCGTAATGCCGTCGGACAGCGGCGCGGGCAGCAGGCGGCTCAGCACCCCCCGCTCTGGAAACACCATGTGCACGTGCTTGCCCGCCAGGGTCAGCGCGGCCGCCATTTCCGCTCCGATGAAGCCCCCGCCCACCACGACCGCCTCGTGGCCGCTCAGAATCGCGCGCCGCAGGCCAAAGTAATCCTGCGCGGTCCGAAAGTACATCACACCCTCAGGATTCCCCGGCAACGGCCGCGGCATGCCGCCCGTAGCCAGCAGCAGCTTTTCGTAGCCCACCAGCGCGCCGCTGGCCAGCGCCACTTCGTGCGGCCCGGGCCGAATGGCCGCCACCTGCTCGCCCAGGCGGAGCGTCACCCGAAGCTCGCGGTAGTCCAAGCTGCGCCAGATGTTTTCCACCTTGCCGCCTTTTTTCCACAGGGCCTTGGACAGCGGCGGGCGGTCGTGCGGCGGGAACGACTCCGAAGACAGCATCAGCACGGACCCTTGGGCATCGCGGCGCCGAATCCCGCGCGCGGCGGCGTCCGCCGCCATGCCGCCCCCCACGATGACGTACTTGTGGCTCTCAGCCATCTCACACCCCCTGCCTCTCAACTACCTCTCCACCGGAGCCGATGAACTCCCGACCGCGCCGCGTGCGGTGATGTCTGAACGCTACCACAATGCCGGGGGTTTGCGGCCGCTCTCGCCCGGGCACGCTATCGGGGGTGATGGACATGCCACTGTGGTGGACGGTATTTTGGGCCGCGAGCGCAGCACTGGCGCTCGCAGCCGCAGCGTTTTTCATTGCGAATGGCCTCGTCGCGCGGCTCATGATGGGCTCCCTGTACCGCTACGGCATGCGGGAGCTGACCGGTGCGCGCTACCCCATGAACCTGGGCTCCCTCCTGAACCTCCTGCGCCGGGCGGACCCCCAAGTCTTCCTCGAAAACATGCTGCGCACCCGCACGGACCAGCCGCTGGCGCGGCCCATGGGCGGGCCGATCCGCACGTCGCCCTGGGGCCAGCTGGTGTTCAACCCGGCCCAGGTGGCCAAGCTGCCGACTGCCACCCACGCGTCGATCGACATGAGCGTGACCATTGGCCCGAAGGCGAAGCGGCCGCTCACCTGCGACATTCCCATTCTTATCACCGGCATGTCGTTTGCGGGCGCCCTGTCGGAGCGCACCAAAATCGCGCTGGCCGACGGGGCCACCGCCGCGGGCACGGCCACCAACACCGGCGAAAACTATCTGCCCGCCGAGCGCCGCCACGCCAAGCGCCTCATCGTGCAGTACCACCGCGGCACCTGGCCCAAGTCGGCGCAGAACTATGCCCCGTGGCTGGAGCAGGCCGACGCCATTGAGGTGCAGCTGGGGCAGGGCGCCCAGGCGGCGGCTACTCGCCGCACCCCGCCAGATCGGCTGGATCCGTCCATGCGGCGCGCCATGGGTCTGTCCGCGGGCGAGGACGCGGTGATTGAAACCCGCCTCAAAGGCGTGCAGCACTCGGAGGACGTGGTCAAAAAGATTCAGGAGTTAAAGGCCCGCCACCCCGTGCCCGTGGGCATCAAGCTGGCGCCGTCGGCGCGCCTGTTGGAGGACCTCCACCTGCTCATGGCGGCGGAGCCGGACTTTATCACGCTGGATGGCGGCGAAGGGGGCACCCACGCCGGCCCGCCGATTTTGCAGGACGACTTTGGCCTCCCCTTGATGGTGGCGCTGGCGTGGACGCATCAGTACCTGCAGGACCGGGGGCTCCGGCACCGGGTATCGGTCATTGCCGCCGGCGGGCTCCGCACCCCCGGGGACTTTCTGAAGGCCATGGCCGTGGGCGCGGACGCGGTGTACATCGGCTACGCGGCCCTGATGGCCCTGTCGGCAGTCGAAGCGCCGCAGGTCATGCCCTGGGGCCCGCCCGAAGCGCTGTTCTACGCATCCGGCCCGTCACGCCAGCGGCTCCAGATTGGCCGCGCAGCCCAGGCGCTGCGGCACTTTTTAAAAAGCTGCACGGCGGAGATGGCGTTTGGGGTGGAGTCGCTCGGCCTCACCCGCGTCCGGGATGTGGGGCCCGACGACCTGGTGGCGCTGGACCCGTGGACCGCCCGGCTGGCGGGCATCAAGAGCCTGGTGGACAGCCAACCCCGGGTGGAGCCCTGGGAGCGCCACCGGCACCCCGACCCGGAAGGGAGCCACGCGCCCCACTAGCCCGAAGGGTGGGGCGGCCGGGCGGGCAGGGATTGTCGGCGCCATGGCGAACCTCCGGGCATGCCAAAGCCACCAGTCAACCGAGGCCGCGGCCGACCTGCGGCGCCGCTGGCGCAGTCCGTGCTGCTCGAGGGCGTCGAGATTTCGTACCGGGTGGAGTGGCGCCCCCGCCGGCAGCACGCGGCCATCCAAATCACCGCCCAGCGCGCGGTGGTGGTGCTGCTGCCTGCCGGGGCGCCCGCCGCCGACGCCGCAGTACTGCTGCGCGCCAAGGCCCCGTGGGTGCTGCGCCACTGGGCCCATCCGCCGGCGCCTCCGCCGGCGCCGGTGCGCCTCCAAGAGGGCACGGCCCTATTGTTCGGCGGCGCACCCCTGGTGGTGCGCACGCGGCCGGGCCCCGGATGGGCCGTTCAGCCCGACGGACCCCAAGGCATCCTCTGGGTGTCCCTGCCGGCCCCCGTTGCCCCGGCAGACCAGGACCGCGTGCTCCGGCCGCTCCTCCAGCACTGGCTGGCCGCCCAGGCCGCCCAGGCGCTCCAGCAGCAGGTGCTGCGCTGGGCGCCGCAGGTGGGCGGCCCGATGCCCACGGCCGTGCGGGTGCGCGACTATCGGAGCCGCTGGGGCGTCGCCCGATCCGACGGCCTCCTGACGTTTAATTGGCGGCTGGTGCAGTCCCCGCCCCACTGCCAGGCGTACATCGCCGTGCACGAGCTGACCCATCTGGCGCACCCCCACCACCAGCCGCCGTTTTGGGCCGCCGTCGCCCGCGTCCTGCCGGCCTATCCCGAAAGCAAGCGCTGGCTCCACGAGCACGGGGCTGAGCTGTACTGGTAGCCCCCTCCGCCCAAAGGCCGATGACAGCCCTGCGACCCCGCGCTACAGTGCGGGCAGCGGGTGGGATGCTCCAAAGATCCCCCCGCTATAACGCGAGAGGAGTGATGGCTATGGCTACCACGGCTGACGTGGTTCCGGCCGAACGGCCTTGGGTGGATTGCGGCATCTCACTGGAGCAGCTGCCCGACGGCGGCCACCGGGTCGTCACCGCCGGGCAGACGCCCCTCATGCTGTGGCGCACCGGGAATCAGGTCCATGCGATGGATTCCCGGTGCCCCCACATGGGCTATCCCCTGACCAAGGGCACGGTCGAAGGGGGCATCCTGCGGTGCCACTGGCACCACTGGCGCTTTGACTTGGCCTCGGGCGGCTGCTTCACTGCCGGCGGAGACGATGTCCCCACCTATGACGTCTCCATCGACGGGGCGGGCCACATCTTCGTCGGTGCCGCGCCGCGGGGCGCCACGCCCGCCAGCGAGCGCCAGCACGCCTGGACGCGCCTGGAAGAAGGCATCCGCGAAAGCCGGTCGTTTCTGCGCGCCCGCTCCCTGGTCACCTTGGCGGGGCTGAACGCCACCCCCACCGAGATCGCGGCGCGCGCGACCCGCTTGGCCCTTTTGTACAGCCGGGCCGGGGTGTCGACCGGCCTGGTGGTGCTGGCCGCCGTCTTAAACGTGCTGGAGCAGGTGCCGCTCGCACCCGAGGAGCAGGTGCTGGGCCTGGCGCATGCGCTGCGCCACGTCGCGGGCGACATCTCGGCGCGCACGCCGAAGCGGCCCGAGATGCGCCTGCCGGATCCCCTGCCCGACCGGGCGCGCCTGGCCGCCTGGTTTCAGGACTTCCTGGAGGAGCGCGAAACGGCGGGAGCGGAGCGGTGCCTGCGGACGCTCTTAGAGGACGGCGCGGCTGCGGACGAGGCGATCCGCTGGCTGCTGCAGGCGGCCACGCGGCACGTTTTTCTCTCCACGGGCCATGTGCTGGACTTTCTCAACAAGTCGCGGGAGCTCTCGCACCACCTGGCGCACGACCCCGCCACCGTGACCGAAGTGCTGGTGGGCATGCTGACCCCCATCGCCGACGGCTTTCGCCATGAGGAGGACCTGGACTGGCAGGAGCTGCTGCCGCTCTTGGCCGAGGCCGGGGCAGCGCCCACCGAGGCGCCCCCCCTCACGCCCGCGGTGCTGCTGGGGGGAGACCCCCAAGCCATCATCCGCGCGCTGGCGGGGGCATTTTTCGGCGGCACCCCGGTGGCCGAGCTAGCGCGGGTGCAGGCCGAGGCCGCCGTCCGGCGCCTGGGCCGCTTCCCGGTGGCCAATGCCGATGACTGGGATGCCGTGCACCACCTGGTCACCAACGCCAACGGCGTGCTGGGCTTGGCCGAAGCGATGGGCGGTCAGGACCCCGAAACGGATCGGGCGCTGTACCGCGCCGTGCTCCACAGCGCACTCTACGGCTACCTGAACCGCTTTTTGAACCTGCCGCGCCACTACCTGCCGGGGGAAATCCGCCCGGTGCAGGCGCCCACCAGTCCAGACGCCGCCCAGGCGGCGTGGATGGCGGCTATGGCCAACGGCCAAACCGATGACGCCGCGTGGCGGGCCGCGGAGCTGCTCACGGTGAAGCCGCTGGGCGCGGTCAGCGCGACCTGGGTGCGAGGCGTCTGGCGCGAAGACGCCGGGTTCCACGCCCTGCAAGCGCTAGACGCCGCCCTGTCGCTGCAGCGGCGGCTGGGATCTCGCCTGGACGGCCCCTGGCCGCTGTTGGCCGGGACGCGCTTTACCACCGCCCAGCGCGACCGGCGGCTGGTCCAGTGGGAAACCGACACCGCGTTCAAGCTGGCGCGCGGCGAGCAGCTGGTGGACCCCGAGTAAGGCCGGGCCGCCCCCACACGCGTGCCGGATGCTGGCCGCCGGGGAGTGGGGGGAATCTGCCCCCACCTTGGACCGCTAGCGAGGGCACCCTTTGATCTGGCTTGCGTCCTGCGCCAGGCGTACCCTAGGCCGCGCCGACGGCGCGGCCTAGGGTACGGACCCGGGGTTGAAGCCTTGAAGACCGTCCCCAGCGTGCGGGCCCGACGTCAGCCCCCCTACACCTGAGCCGTTTCATGCACCTGCACAAAGTACGCAAGCGTCTGCAGCTCGATCGACAGGTCAATGTTGTGGACGGCCGCGGGGGGGCTCCCGTCGGCTGGGGCCGGCAGGGTCAGCATGA
Organism: Bacillota bacterium; assembly: GCA_021846505.1. Classification (GTDB taxonomy): domain Bacteria; phylum Bacillota; class Sulfobacillia; order Sulfobacillales; family JAIMBI01; genus JAJZWV01. The sequence continues at coordinate 30,731 of JAJZWV010000019.1, read as the reverse complement.
CGGGGGCAAAGTTCAGGAAGCCCCGCACACCGGCGGCCGCCAGCCGCTGCGCCAGCGGCTGCGCCGCCGCGTCGGGCACGGCCAAAATGGCCACCGCCACGCCCAGGCGCTGCACTTCCGTCTCGAAGTGGGCCAGCGACTCCACCACCGTGCCGGCAATCTCCGTCCCGTGCTTTTGGGGGTCGGGGTCGAAGATGGCGACAATGCGCACATCCCGATGGGTGGCGGCCACGTAGCGGGCCAGTGCGGTCCCGAGGTGGCCCGCTCCAAACAGCGCTGCTTTGAGCTCGTGGTCGAGACCCAGAATATGCCGAATTTCACTGGCCAACTCCTGAGCGGGGTATCCCACGCCGCGCGTGCCAAACGCGCCAAAGTACGCGAGATCCTTCCGCACCTGCTCGGAGGAAAACCCCGTCAGCACACCCAGCGCCGCCGATGTCAGGCGCTGCCCCGCCTCCGCCTCCAAGGCGCGGAGATACGCCGGCAGGCGGCGGATGGTGGCGTCAGGAATCCGCCGGGCGGTGCGCGGCAGCATGCCTTTGGCCATCGCTAGAAGTCCCGGGTGACCACGAACGTGGCCAGCACATCCAGCGCGCGGGCCGCTGGCGAGGGCGGCAGGGCCGCCAAGGCCCGGGCGGCCTCGACCCGATACCCGTCAATCTTGTGGCGCACGTAGTCCAGCGCCCCGCTCTCGTGCAAAATGAGCCGCACGCGCGGCAAGTCGGCGGGGCGGCCGCGCTGCAGCAGCTCCTCCAGCTCGGCGGCATCTTGGCTTTCGGCCAGCGCATACACCACCGGTAGCGTCAGCACCCCCTGCACATAGTCGGCTGCCACGGCTTTGCCCAGCTTGTCCGGGTCCGCCAGCAGATCTAAGAGGTCATCCACCAGCTGGAACGCCATGCCCACATGCCAGCCAAACTGGTACAAGGGGTCGGACACCTCGGGGCCGGCGTCGGAGCTGAGCGCCCCCAGGCGGCAGCAAATCGCTAAGAACGTCGCGGTTTTCGCCTCAATGCGCCCAAGGTATTCGGCTTCGCTCGGCCGCCGGCCGTGGCCCAGGTGCTGGCGAATTTCGCCCAGGCACATCGCATGCACCACCTCGGCGGCTTCGGCTACGACGGGCGGCCGACCGGTGGAGGCCAACAGCTGCACGGCGCGGGCAAACAGGAAGTCGCCCGCAAGCACCGCCACCTGGTCATCCGCCACGGCCCGCACGGACGGCTCGCCGCGCCGCCAGTCCGCGCGGTCCAAGATGTCGTCATGGGTCAGGGTCGCCATGTGAATGAGCTCCACCGCGGTGGCGGTGGGCAGCAAAATCGCGCTGGACGCGCCGGCCGCCTGGCCCGCCAGCAGCACCAGCGCCGGCCGCAGCCGCTTTCCCGGGGCCGCCAAGAGCGCGCTCGCCACCTCCGCCACCAGGCGGCTCTCATCACGCACCACGGCCTCGATCTGCCGAGCCACTAGGCGCATTTCGGGCTCCACCAAGCTAAAGAGGCCAAACACCTCCGGGTCCACGGCCTCAGGTTTACTCACTGCCGACTCCTCTCCCTGCGCGAGCGACGCGCGGCCACACCTGTCGCGAATCCTAGTGGAGCCAGGTAAACCGGGCTGACTGAATTACCGCATGCAGGACCGGCTCAGGGTAGATGCCGATAAACAGCGTGCCCAGCGCCGCCGCGGCCAGCACCACGCCGGTGCCCACCGTGAACCGCCCGCTGGCCCCGTCGCCGGGGGCAAACATCTGCTGCACGGGGCGAAAGTAGACGGCCAGCCCCACGATGGTCGCCACCACTAGCCCGACGGCCACCCCCCACTGGTCAGCGGCAATGGCCCCCCGCACCAAGTAGAACTTGCCGATGAACCCTGCCGTCAGCGGGATGCCCGCCAGCGACAGCATCGCCACCAGGAAGCCCACCGCGAGCCAGGGCTGACGATACGCGAGCCCCTTTAAGCTCGCGAGCGTCACGGGCGACTCCTCCCGGCCCTCCAGCACCCGCACGACCGTAAAGGCCAGCAGGATCGCAAGCCCGTACGGCAGCAGGTAAAACAGCGCCGCCTGGGCGCCCAGCAGGTTGTGCGAGGCAATGCCCACCAGCACGTAGCCGGCGTTGCCCACCCCGGACCATGCTAAGAGCCGCTTTAAGTCGCGCTGGGGCAGCGCCACCATGTTCCCGGCAATCATCGTCAGCACCGCCAGATAGCCCAGCATCAGGCCCCACCAGGCGGCGGACAGCGAAAACCCAAACGCCAGCACCCGCAGCAGCGCCGCCGCGGCTCCCACCTTGGTGCCAAAGGCCATGAAGGCCGCGACCGGCGTCGGCGAGCCTTCATACACGTCCGGCACCCACATGTGAAACGGCACAATTGCCAGCTTGAACAAGAGCCCCACCAGCAGAAATCCAAGGCCCGCGGCCATCAGGCCCGGCACCACATGGACGGCGGTGAAGTTCACAAACGTCATGCTGCCCGTGCCGCCATAAAGCAGTGCCGCCCCAAACAGCAGGATGCCGGATGAAAACGCGCCCATCAAGAGATACTTCAATCCGGCTTCGCCACCCAGGGGCGTCCGCCGCGAGGCGGCCAGCACGTACAGCGGCAGGCTCAAAAGCTCCAGCCCCAAGAATAGGAGAATCAAGTTGCCGGCAAAGCCCATAACCATGGCGCCCAGGCCCGCCAGCTGCAGCAGCGCCGGGAACTCCGCGCCGTACTTGTCCGGATCCCACGCTAAGAGCAGCCCAGCCATGACCGCCAGCAGGGTGAACACGGTCACCACAATGCTGTAGCTGTCGCCCAGCACCGCCCCCCCGTACAAATGCGTGCTGAGGTGCAGCATCGACGCCCGCGCCAGCGCCGCCGCGCTGAACACCAGCCCAAACCAGTACGGCACCGTGGAGCGGGACGACGCCAGCATCGCGGCCACCAGCGTGGCTAAGACGCCCACCGCCGCAATAATCTCCGGCTCCAGAAAGTGCATCATGCCGGCTCACCCCCCTTCCGGTGGGATGCGTGGGCCAGCGCGTGCGTCGCGGGTGGCGCCAGCACCGGCAGATGGCTGGTCACGCCCGCCGGCCAAATCCCCAGCACCACCACTAAGAGCCCCAAGGCGCCAATCAATCCCACCTGGGCGGTGGTGAGATCCGCCGGCGAGCGCCCGGTGGCGCGGGGGCCCTGCATGGCTCCTTGAAACAGCCGCAGCATATACCAGGCCGCCAGCACGAGGATAACGCCGGCCACCGCCGCCACCGTGATGTTGTTTTGAATCAATCCCTGGAAAATCATGTACTCCCCCGCAAAGCCGGCCAGGCCGGGCAAGCCCAGCGTCGCCAGCGCGAAGATTTGAAACCACGCGGTGAGCTTGGGCACCGACTGGTTCAAGCCCCCCAGCATGGTGAGCGCCCGGCTCCCGGTGCGCTCCTCATACCAGCCCAGCAGCAGAAACAGGCCGCCGAGCATGACGCCGTGAGCCACCATGTAAAATGTCGCGCCCACCAGCCCGGCCTGAGTCAGGGTGAAAATCCCCAGCGCCATCATGGCCATGTGCGACAGCGACCCGTAGGCGGCCACCATCTTGACGTCTTTCTGCCGCAGCGCCAGCTCGGCGCCGTACACCAGGCCCACGGCGGCCAGCGCCATCAGCCAGGGCTCCGCCTGCGCCATTTCCGCGTGGAACAGCGGAACCAAGACCCGCACCATCGCAAACACGCCCAGCTTGGACAGCACCCCCGAAATCACGGCGGTGACGGGAGCCGGCGCATCGCTGTACGCCGGCGGCATCCAGCCGTGCAGCGGCCACAGCGGGGCCTTGATGATAAACGCCACCAGGAACGACAGGAACACCCAGGGCGCCACTTGCGGCACCAGCGTGGTGTGCGCCAAGCTGGCCAGCTGGAACGTGAGGTGCCCGGTTTCCTGGGCGTGCACGACGCCCATGGCCACCACGCCAATGAGCATGAACAAGCTCCCAAACAGGTTCATGATGAGCCACTTTAAAGCGGTGCGGCGCGCGGGGCCGGCGGCCCAGCCGCCCAGCAGGAAAAACACCGGCACCAGCACCACTTCCCAGAACACGTAAAACGCCACCAGGTCAAGCGCCGTGAACACGCCGATGGCCGTCGATTCGGCGAGGAGAATCCAGAAGTAGTACGCCGGCCCCTGCTTATTTGGAGACGCCAGCACCGCGGCTAGGGTGACGACCGATGCCAAGCCCACCAAAAACAGCGCCAGGCCATCCAGGCTCAGGTGAAAGTGGACGCCCAGGCTTGGTATCCAGTTCCAGTTCACCACCGCCAGGCTGGACGGCATGGGCGCCAACAGCGCGCGCGCGAACAGCAGCACCTCGACGCCCGCCAGCACCACGGCGCCTGCCTTCACCCACCCCTTGGGCAAGAGAAACAGCCCGAGTCCGATCCACGGTATCAGCACCAGCCCAAACGCCAACATGCCACGGCCCCCTAAATTGCAGTGGTTCCCCGATCCCTCGCGAGCGGCCCACCAAGCGCGGTGGGCCGCTCACTAAAACCTCACGAGAAAGTAGGCGAGCAAAACCACACTGCCCACCATCACCGACAGCAGATAGCGGCGCACCAGCCCGGTCTCGATGGGCCGGAGCTCGTCCGCCCACGCCAGCACCCCGCGCCCCACGCCCGCGAGCGATCCCACGAACCCCCGCTCCACACCCGTGAGCCAGTCGCCCAGCGCCATCAGGGGAAGGGTAGTGGTCCAGGCCCACGCGGTGTCGCTTCCCCACGAGGCCGCGGCCCAGCGGCCCGGGGCTCGCTCGGTGCCGCTGTCCACCGACATGCTCCGCACCAGGTACAGCCGATACGCCCCGGCGATGCCCACCAGCGCCAGGCCCACGGCCACTGCCGTGGCCCACACCGGACCGGCTTCCAGGGCGAAGTGCGCTGCCCCCGCGTAGCGCGTGAACGTCGGTGTGAGCCAGGTGTTCAGGCCGGTGCCGAAGTATCCGCCAATCACCGACAGCACCGCTAGCACCACGACCGGCCCGGTCATCACCCAGGGCGCCTCATGGGCGTGCTCATACAGGTGCTGGTCGCGAGGCTTGCCGAGAAATGTGAGGAAAAACACGCGGAACATGTAAAACGCCGTCAAGCCGGCGGTGAAAGCACCCACCGCCCACAGCCACGGGTGGCCCGTGTTGAGCGCCTGGCCCAAGATGGCTTCTTTCGAAAAGTAGCCGGAAAAGCCGGGGATGCCCGAAATCGCGAGCGTGGCGGCCAAAAAGCCGGCCGCCGTCCAAGGCATTTTCCTATATAAGCCTCCCATGGCACCCATGTCCTGCTCCCCCGCGAGGGCATGGATGACGCTGCCGGCGGCGAGGAACAGCAAGGCCTTGAAAAACGCGTGCATCATGAAGTGGAACACGCCCGCCACATACGCGCCGATGCCCACCGCCAGAAACATGTAGCCCAGCTGGCTCACGGTCGAATACGCCAGCGCGCGCTTGATGTCTTTTTGGAACACCGCCACGGTCGCGGCAAACAGCGCGGTTCCCGCGCCAATCACGGCAATGGCTTCCCCAACCCCGGGCGCCAGCGCCAGCAGCGGATACAGCCGTGCGATCAGGTAGACGCCGGCCGTCACCATCGTGGCGGCATGAATCAGAGCGGACACGGGGGTGGGGCCCTCCATGGCGTCGGCCAGCCAGATGTGCAGCGGAAACTGCGCCGACTTGGCCATCGCCCCCAAGTACAGCAGCAGCGCCACCCAGGTGTAAAACATCGGCGCCGGGGCCGAGTGCGCCAGGGCGCCAAACAGCCCGGTGTACGACAGCGTGCCGAAGCGCGCGTACAGCAGCACCAGCGCCACCAGCATGCCGACGTCGCCCAGCGTGTTCACCACAAAGGCTTTCTTCGCGGCCCGCACCGCCGAGGGCCGGCCGAACCAGAAGCCAATCAGCAGGTACGACGACAGCCCCACCAGTGCCCAGCCAATCAGCAGCACTAAGAGGTTGCCCGCCAGCACCAACAGCAGCATGGAGAAGATAAACAGGTTGAGCTCAGCAAAAAAACGGGCGCGGTCGCGGTCCTCCGCCATGTACCCGTTCGAGTACACATGGATCAAGAAGCCTACGCCGGTGATAATCAGCGTCCAAATGGACGCCATCGGGTCGAGATACAGCGCCCAGTGAATGGCGGGCCCAAACCCCTGGGTCCACACCCACAGGCTCCCGGTAATGACGCGGTGCGCCGCCGGCAAAAGGGCCAGCCGGTCCTTGGCGGCCCAGCTCAGCAAAAAGGCGCCCAGCACCAACAGACTCGCCCAAATCCCCGCCAGGGGGCGGGGCAAGACCGACTTAAAGCTCCCCAGCGTCACTGCACCCAGCAGCGGCAGGGCTAAAATTTCCACCAGCAGCGTCACGGCTGTCCCTCCGTCACCGATACCCTTGTGGGCCCCGCCGGCAAGCCGAGGCCCCTCAACCTTTCATCTCGGACACATCGTCCACGTCCAGGCGCAGCTTCTTGTGGTAGACCCACACGATCAGGGCGAGCCCGATGCCCACTTCCGCCGCCGCCGTCGCAATAATGAGAAACGCCATCAGCTGGCCCTGCATCTGGTGCCACTCGGCGGCATAGCCAATAAACGCCAGGGCCGCTGCATTCCACATCATCTCCGCCGACATGAACATGATGAGCGGGTTCTTGCGCACCAGCACTCCCACCGCGCCCACCGCAAACAGGGCGGCCGCCAGCGCCACGACATCCCCCGCCGGCACAGCCCTGATCATGAGGGATCCTCCTTCACCTTAGCAGGGCGGCGCCCATCGTCCACCGCGCGGTTCAGCACCAGCACGGCTAGCGCTGCTGTGAGCAGCATCAGCGCCACGACCGCCAGATAGTCAAAGCCCGGGCCCCACAAGAGCCGGCCCATCGCGGGAAGCGACCCGTACCCACTGGCAAAAGGCCGGACCGACGGCCCGGCGCTGTAGCGCACCGCCACGCCCGCCAGCAGCACGCCGGCGGTGATGGCCAAAAAGCCCGACAGCGCTCGCTGCCCCGGCAACCCCTCGCTTCGCTCGCGCTCTTCTTTGCCGGCGGTCAAAAGCGTCACCACAAACAGGAACAGCACCATGATGGCCCCGGCGTACACAATCACCTGGGCGGCGGCCATAAACTCGGCATTTAGCAGCAGGTAAAACACCGCCAGCGTCACCACGTTGCCGATGAGATACAGCGCGCTGTGCACCGGTGTCCGCGCCGCCACCACGCCTACGGCCGCCGCGAACGACAGCACCGCCAAGATGATAAAGCCGACCATGCTTCGTCTCCTCACGTAAACTTGACTTGCCGGGCCTCTGGCCTCGTGCCGCTGGCTGCGTCGGGCTAGTTTCGAACCGGCGGCGCCAGCAGCTCCTCCTTGTCGGCCACCATGTCCAGCCGGCTGTACGCCGCCAGTTCGTTGAAGGGTGTCAGCCGCACCGCATTGGTGGGGCACGCCTCCTCACACATGCCGCAGAAGATGCAGCGGATGAGATCCACTTCGTAGTCCACGGCATACCGCTCGGTCCACGACACCGGCCGCGACCCCGGGGCGCCCGCCGCCACCACCCGAATGGCGTGGGCGGGGCACACCGCCTCGCACAAGCCGCACCCCACGCACAGCTCGTGGCCATCCTCGTCCTGCGCCAGCATGTGCTTGCCGCGGAAGCGGGGGGAATACTCCCGGCGCTTCTCCGGATACTGAATGGTGTCGCGCGGCTCCTTCAGCATCAGCAACGTGGTCTTGAGCCCGTTGGCAATCGCCTTGAATCCCGACAGCATCACCGCTTACCTCCTTCGCCCTCGACTCCGCCCGCTCGCCCGAGGCTAAATCGCCCCGCTGGCCAGCGCCGCCGTGGCCAGCACGTACACGAAGGCCAGTGGCACCAGCACCTTCCACCCGAAGTTCATCAGGCGGTCATACCGAAAGCGCGGCAACGTGGCGCGAATCCAGATGAACACGAAAATAAAGGCGCCAACCTTCAGCAGGAACCAGATGATGGGCGGCAGGAAACTCCAGCCGGACCACCCGCCAAAAAACAGCGTGACGGCCATGCCCGACGCCGTAATCATGTTGATGTACTCCGCCATGTAAAACATGGCGAACCGAATGCCGGAGTACTCTGTGTGATAGCCCGCCACCAGCTCCGACTCGGCCTCCGGCAAGTCGAACGGGATGCGGTTGGTTTCTGCCATGGCGGTCGTGAAAAACACCAGGAACGGAATCACCTGCGTGAACACAAACCACCAGTGGTGGGCTTGGAACTGCACGATGGTCTCGAGGTTGGCGCTGCCCACCGTGATGAGAATGCCCAGCACGGAGAGCCCCATCGCCAGCTCATAGGAAATCAGCTGGGCGGACGAGCGCACGCCGCCCAAAAGGGAGTACTTGTTCTGCGACGCCCATCCCGCCAGCACCAGACCGTAAACCCCCAGGGAGCTGAAGGCAAAGACGTACAAGAGCCCAATCCCCGGGTTGGCGATGTCCAAGCTGATGGTGAGCCCAAACAGGTGGATGGGCGCGCCGAACGGAATCACCGCATCCACCGCCAGTGCGGCAAACAGCGCCACGACCGGGGCCAGCCGAAACACCAGCGGGTCGGCCGCCGACGGCAGCAGGTCTTCTTTCGTGAGCATCTTGACGGCGTCCGCCAGTGGCTGCAGAAGACCCATCGGGCCAACCCGGTTGGGCCCCAGCCGCAGCTGGAAGAAGCCGAGCAGCCGGCGCTCCAGGAGCATGGTGTAAGCAAACCCTGTCATCAGAATCCCAACCAGGAGGATGACCTTCACAATCGTGATGACGACGGACAGCAGAATCATGGCGCGGCCACCTCTTCACGCACTGGATCCGCCAGCGCAATCTTCACACCTGCCCCGTGGTCCAGCCGATTGGCCGGCACATCCGCCAGGCCGCGGGGGATAAACACCCGCCCCGCCGGAATGCGCGCGTCGCGCCGCGCCCCCGCCACAAATCGGCGCTCGCCCTGCGCCACCTCAATCAGGCCGCCCGGCGCCCCGAGCCCCAGCTCGTCCGCGTCGTGGGGATGGAGGCGCAGCGGAAGCGGCTCGCGGGTCCGCTCCGCAATTTCCGACGGGGGGTGGCTCACGGCCACCATGTCGCCGGTCAGGACGCGCCACTCGCCGGGCGGCAGGGCCGGCCGAGCCGGAGCGCCGGCGGACTCCGCGGGCTGCTTCGCCGGGCGAGCGATGCGGTCCCCGTCCTGATCCTGAAACGGGTCAAAGTCGGGCAGCCGCAGTGGGTGCCCCATCGCTCGAGCTAAGGCTGTCACCAGCGACCGCACCGGCCGCGCCTGGCCCGGCGCAGCCGCAGCGCCGTGGGCCACCTGCAGGCGGCCCTCCATGTTGGCGTAGGTGCCCGTCACCTCGGCCCACGCCGCCGTCGGCAGCATCGCCGACAAGGCGTGGCGGGGCTCCGGCGCAAACCATCCTGCAAAGTACACGGCGGGCACACGCTCCAGCGCACGGGCGGCCAAGTCGCCATCCGGAAAGTCTCGCAAGGGGTCAGCCGCCAGCAAAATCAGCGCCTCCAGCCGCCCCTCCGCGGCATCCTCCAAGATGCGAGCGGCCGCCGCATGCTCGGCGGAAATCCCGGCGCGCACGGCGCCCAGCCAATTGCGGGGCCCGTGCGTGGGCAGCACCGCCGTGGGCCGCTCGCCCCGCTGCCCCGCCAGCGCCGCCAGCAGCGCCGCCGCAGCGGGATCGGCGCCATCCCACAGCACCACCAGGCGCTCGGTCTCCAACAGCCCGCGGCGAAGCTCCGCCCAGCGGCCGTCCAGCGCCTCGCCCCCCAGCACCACGCCCAAGCGGGCGGCTACCTGGCCGGGCTCGGCCACAAAGTCTTCCCCTGGGAGGGTCGACCGGGTCAGCACGCGGTCCCCCAAGCCCCACACCGCCACCGGGTGCGCGCGCCGCGCCGCTCTGAGCTTCAGATGCATCACCGGCACGGCTTCATAGGGGTCCGCTCCCAGCAGGAGCACCCCCGTGGCCGCGGCCAGGTCGGCGTAGGTCCCCAAAAGCGGCAGCGGCAGGTCGCCGGCGACCGGCTTCAGCACGGCTAAGCGGCTGGTGCCGATGGACTCCCGGGCAAACTGGGCGAGTGCCCACTCCTCTTCCACCGTGTGCACGGCGCCGGTGAGCACGGCCACCGCGCCGCCGCCGGACTTTTCCACCACCCGCGCCAAGCGCTCGCCCACCGCCGCGACCGCGGCGCTGGCGCTGGCTGGCTTCCCGTCCAGGAACGCCTGCTCCAGCCGTGCGGGGTGATTCACAAAGTCATAGGTAAAGCGCCCGTGGTCGCAGAGAAACCCGTAGTCATCCAAGTCCGGCTGCGGCCGGCCTTCCAGCCGCACCGGATGCCCGTCGCGGCCGGTGACCAAGCTGGCGCAACCCACCGGGCACACGCTGCACACCGTCTCCTCGCGCTCGATGTTCCACGGCCGCGCTTTGAAGTGATACGGCTCCGACAGCAGCGCCCCCACGGGGCACAGGTCGATCACGTTGCCGGCATACGGTGAGTGGGCCGGCTGGCCCTCCACGGTCGACACTACCGTGTGGACCCCGCGGCCCTCCAGCATCAGCTGCTCCTCGCCCACGTACTCGCCCAGAAACCGAATGCAGCGCTGGCACAGCACGCAGCGCTCCTGGTCCAGCAGGATGTAGTCGCTGACCGGATAATCTTTCTGCCGCTGAATCTTCGACTCCTCGAAGCGGTTTTTGCCGCTGCCATACCAAAACGAGTAGTCCTGCAGAAAGCACTCGCCGCCCTTGTCGCACACGGGGCAGTCCAGGGGGTGGTTGATGAGCAGAAACTCCAGAATGCCCTGCCGGCCCTTTTCAACCGCCGGCCCCCCGGTGTGCACCACCATGCCCTCGCGGACCGCGGTCGTGCACGCGGTCTGAAGCTTGGGCATCTTCTCAATTTCCACCAGGCAGATGCGGCAGGCGCCCAGCGGGCCCAACGCCTGGTGGTAGCAGTAGACGGGGATCTCAATGCCGAGCTTGGCGGCGGCGTCCACCACCATGGTGCCTTCGGGCACAGAAATTTCGCGCCCGTCAATGGATAGCTGTATCATACTGCCTCGCCCCCAGCGGGCACCGCTGCCCCGTGATGTGCTCTTGGAACTCACCGCGAAAATGCTTGATGGCCGACACCAGGAATCCCACCGCTGCGTCGCCCAGCGGGCAGAACGCTTTGCCGTTGATGTTGTCCGACACATCGAGCAGCATGTCCAGGTCTCGCATCTCGCCGTCGCCCCGCTCCAGCCGGTCCATGATGTCCGTGAGCCAATACGTGCCTTCGCGGCACGGCGTGCACTTGCCGCAGGACTCATTGCGGTAGAACCGCACCACCCGCGCCACTGCCCGCACGATGCAGGTGCTGTCGTCCATGACGATGCAGCCCCCCGAGCCCAGCATGGAGCCGGCCTCCACCAACGACTCATAGTCGATGGGGGTGTCCAGCTGGGACGCCGGCATGCACGGCATCGAGCTTCCGCCGGGAATGACCGCCTTCACCTGGTGGCCGGTGCGGACTCCGCCCGCCGCCTCGATCAGCTCCGCGAGCGTCCAGTCCAGCGGCACCTCGTAGTTTCCGGGCCGATTGACATGGCCCGACACCGACATCACTTTCAGGCCGGGGCTTTTCTCCGTGCCCCACTGCCGGTACCAGTCCGCTCCCTTCAGCACCAGCGGCGGCAGATTCATGATCGTTTCCACGTTGTTAACCACCGTGGGGCGCCCGTACAGGCCCGCCACGGCCGGAAACGGCGGCTTGGAGCGGGGATTGCCGCGCTTGCCCTCCAGCGACTCCAGCAGCGCCGTCTCCTCGCCGCAGATGTACGCGCCGGCGCCGCGGTACACAAACATGCGGTGGGCAAACGGATGGCCCATCACTTCGGCACCTAAAATCCCCGCCGCCTCGGCTTCGCGGATAGCTGCGGTGAGCCGCTCGTACCCGTGGAGAAACTCCCCCCGGACGTACACGTACGACTCCGGGGCCCGAATGGCAAAGCAAGTGATAATCATGCCTTCAATCAGCTGATGCGGATTGCCCTCAATCAGCTCCCGGTCCTTGAAGGTGCCGGGCTCCCCCTCATCCGCGTTGATCACCAGCACCCGGGCGCGCCCGTCCTTGGGCAGAAAGCTCCACTTCATGCCGGTGGGAAAGCCCGCCCCGCCCCGGCCGCGCAGGCCCGACGCCTTGGCCAGCTCCACCAGCTGGTCCGGCTGGTTGGCTTCCAGCGCCTGCTTCAAGGCTTCATAGCCGCCGTGCGCGCGATACACCTCCAGCTGATGAATGTCGGGGACATCCCGCTGGCGCAGCAGATAGTGCCGGTCCGGCCGTGCGCTACTCACGGTCCGCTACCCCCTTGGCGCCCTGGGCGCCGCTCTGTTCTGCCCGGCGAGCCAGCGCCGGGGGCTCCTCGACTGGCATCTCCAGCAGCTCGCGAAAGGCGTCGGGCGCCACCGGCCCGCGATACACCAAGTTGACCTGGCAGGCGGGCGCCAAATCGCAGGCGGCCAGGCACTCCGCCTCCAGGAGCGTGACCGCGCCGTCGCTGGTCGTCTGCCCCTCGGCAATGCCCAGGTGGTGCTCCAGGTTTTCCATCAGGGTGTCGGCGCCCGCCATCATGCACGACAGGCCACGGCACACGTGAATCGTCCGCGCCCCCGTGGGCTCCGTGCGAAACAGCGTGTAAAACGACACCACCGAGTCCACATGCTGGCGCGTCATGCCCAAAAGCTCCGCCGCCGCATCCAGCGCCTCGGGCGTCAGCCAGCCCTGCTGGCTCCGCACCCGGTGCAGAAACGGCATCAGCGACGAAGTAGCGTTGGGAAACGTGGCCTGCACTTCCTCGGCCCACGCCCGCCACTCGGCCGGCCACTGCTGGTTGCTCACTTGTCCACGTCCCCCAGCACAATATCGATGGTCCCAATCGCCACAATGACGTCGGCCACGAAGCCGCCGCGCGCCATCGTCGGCAGCGTCTGCAGGTTGTAGAAGCTCGGCGTGCGGGCGCGCCAGCGGTAGGGGCGCGCGCCGCCGTCGGACACAATATAAAATCCCATCTCGCCCTTGGGCCCCTCCACCGCTTGGTACACCTCACCCTTGGGCGCGCGAAAGCCCCCACTCACCAACTTAAACTGGTGAATCAGCGCCTCCATGTTGCCGTAAATCTCCTCCCGCGGCGGCAGCGACACTTTGCGGTCGGTGGTCGTATACGGGCCTGCCGGCTCGATTTTGGCCAGCGCCTGGCTCATGATGCGGATGGACTGCTCCATCTCCTCCATGCGGACCCAAAACCGGTCGTAGGAGTCTCCCCCGGTGCGCACCGGCACATCAAAGTCAAATTCCTCGTAAAAGCAATAGGGAGCCGACTTGCGGAGATCCATCGGGACCCCGGAGGCCCGCAGGATGGGTCCGGTGGCCGACAGGCCGAGGGCCTCCTCCTTGGTGAGCACCGCCACTCCTTTCAGCCGGTCCTCAATCAGCGGGTTGCCCTGCACCAGGTTCTTGTACGACTGCATCCACCGGGGAAATCCGTCCAGAAAGCGCTGGCAGTTTTCGTGAAAGCCTGCGGGCAAATCGTAGGCGACGCCTCCCACCCGGAAGTAGCTGGGATTCATGCGCACCCCAGCGGTTTGCTCAATCAGGTCCAAAATCAGCTCGCGCTCGCGCAGGCAGTAGAACAGCAAGCTCATGGCACCGAGGTCCATCACATGCGTGCCCAGCCACACCAGGTGGCTGCCCAGGCGCGACAGCTCGCTGAACAGCACCCGGATGTACTGTGCGCGCTTGGGCACCTCGATGCCCATAAGCTTTTCCACGGCCAGCACGTACGCCAGGTTGTTGGTGAGCGGCGACAGGTAATCCATGCGGTCCGTCAGGGTGTTGGCCTGCTGGTAGGTGTGCGTCTCCGCCGTCTTTTCGAAGCCGGTGTGCAGGTATCCAATGACCGGCTCGGCGTGCAGCACCGTCTCCCCATCCAGCGTGAGCCGCACGCGGAGCACCCCATGCGTGGCCGGGTGCTGGGGCCCCAAGTTGATCACCATGCTCTCGCGCGACAGCGACGACTCCAGCCCCGTGGCAAACAGGTCGCCTTCCGTCTTCACCTCAGCCGGCACCGGTCGTCCCCCTTTCCTTCAGAGTGCTGCATCGCTCAATCCACCCGCGGCCCCGCGACCGGGTAGTCCTTGCGCAGTGGATGCCCCTCCCAGTCGTCTGGCATGTAGATGCGGTGCACTGCGCCGCGGCCGGCAAAGGCAATGCCAAACAGGTCGTAGGTTTCGCGCTCCGGCCAGTCCGCGCCCGGCCACACCCCCATCACGCTGGGCACCGCTTCGTTGACATGGCACCGAGTCTTGATGCGCAGGCGCTCCATGGTGTCGGGATTCAGCAGGTGGTACACCAGCTCGAACCGCGGCCGCGCCGGAAACCAGTCCACCGCCGTGACATCGATCAGGAGGCTCATGCCGAGGCTGCCTTTGGCGAATTCCATCAGCGCCAAGAGCATCTCCTTCGGAGCGTGGGCCGTGGGCTGGTCCACGGCCGGCACCACCTCCAAGCTGCCGGGAAACCGAGCGGCCAGCGCCTCCAAGACGGGTGCTTCGGTGATCATGCCAGGCCCCCCGCCGCCATCAGCTGCCGCGACTTGGACGGAATGCCCTGGGCAATCTTTTCCTGCAGCTTCAAAATGCCAAACAGTAGCGCGTCCGGCGTGGGCGGGCACCCGGGCACGTACACGTCCACCGGCACCACGTGGTCCACGCCCTGGACAATCGCGTAGTTGTCAAACACCCCACCAGACGACGCACAGGCCCCCATCGATATCACCCACTTGGGCTCCGGCATCTGCTCCCACACCGTCCGCACAATGGGAGCCATCTTCTGGCTCACGCGGCCGGCCACAATCATGAGGTCAGCCTGGCGGGGCGAGGCGCGGAACACTTCCATCCCAAACCGCGCGATGTCAAAGCGCGAGTTGGTGACGTTGATCATCTCAATGGCACAGCAGGCCAGCCCAAACGTGGCCGGCCAGAGCGACGACTTTTGAGCCCAGTGCGTCATCTTCTCCACGGTCGTGGTGAGGATGCCGCGCTCGGCCGCCTGCTGCTCGACGCTTTTCTCTGAGTCTCGACTCAGTCCCACTTGAACCCTCCTCGCCGCCACACGTAGGCAAACGCCACGGCCATCACCAGCAAAAAGAACAAAGCTTTGAAAAACCCAGCGGCGTGAAATGCCCGGAGGCTGGCGGCCCATGGATAGAGCGCCATCACCGCCACGTCAAACACCAAAAACAGCATGGCCACGCGGTAGAACCGGATGGAAAAGTGAGTCACCGGCATCTCGGGCACGTTGCCGGACTCGTAGGTGACGCGCTTCAATCCGCCGGGCGCCCGGGGGCCAAGTCGCTGCGAGGAAAAGGAAATGCCCGCCGCCAGCACCATCGCCACCAGCAGGTAAATCAACAGGGCCGCGTATTCGGACATATCCTCTTCTCTCTGCCTCCCGCCGCTGCCATCCAGTCTCCCACGCAGGCGCGCTGGCCAATCACGGCTTTTGTGCCCGCATTCACATGCCGATTATACTCTTCTTAGCCGCCATGGCTAGCATCGGGTGGCGTCAATTTGCGCGGCGGCCCAGCAAAAGTGCTCGAACGCGCGCAGCTCAAGCGCCCGGCTCTCGCACCAAAGCGCCTCCGACTGAGCCACGGCGCCGCCGGCACCCCCTTTGGGCCTCAAGTTTTAGCCGCGGACCAGCCCACCAATCTCTGCCGGCGCATGCCAAATGCCTCGAAGGGGGCAGCAGCTGTCCCCCGGCAGTGAATAGACATCGTGGAATCCGGCGGGGATCCTCGAAAGGAAGCTGCCATCAGCAATGGGGCGATAGGAAGAGATGGACCAGCGGCGACACCGGAGGATGCTAACCCGTCTCACCAGGGCGTCTTCGCTGGCGTGGATGTCCATTGGGTCGGCGGCGGCGGTCTTGGCCCACAGTGCGCCGACCGTGACGCCCGGCAACGTCCCCTTGAGCGGGCCGATTCGGCCCACCAATGGCTCCGCGACGTTTGCGGCCAGTGCCCGTGACCTGAACGGCACGGCCGAGTATCAGTTTTGGGTGGAAAGCCCCTCCGGCCAGTGGAGGGCCGACTTGGCAGGGACGGCGATGCGGGCGTTCCCCGACATCTCAGAGCCCCATGATCCGTCCACGTCGGCCACTTACACGGTGGCGCCGGGCCAAGCAACCTTCAATCCGTGGATTGAGTGTGGCGGCGCCACAATAAGCCCCACCAATCCCGCTCCGGTGTCGCCCGCGGGCCCGGTGGAGATGCCGGTGGCCAACACCGACCCGGCGGGCAATCCCATCCCGGTCCAGGGCACCTCGCCGCTCCACGCTGCCCACCCTGTCGGGCCGCGTGCAGCGGGCAACCAGCTCCGGCGGCTTCAGCCAGGCGGGGCGACCCCGTCGACATCCTGCCCGGCCAAACGTCGGCCAGCGTGTGGACGGTGAGCGCCACCTCCGCCATGGTGTCCGCGCCCCTCATCGGGTTCGACAGCGCCGACGTCGCCCCGCGCCAGGCGGCCGCCACGGCCACCGAGGCGACCTCCGAAGCACGTCCCACAACGGTGTCGCGGTGGCCTGGAAATCGCCCGCTGACAGCAGCCTCCTGACCCGCTATGACATCGCAGCCCCGCCCATCAGTCCGCCAGCGGCGGCCATCATGGCGGCGAGCGCCTCCAACACAGCCTTTTCGCACACGCCGCATGTGGACGGAGCCGGCCAGCCCCTGGCCCAGCCTGGTGGCAGCTCCAGTTCAACGTGGTGGCAGCTTATCAAATCCCCACCGACAGCACGGTGGTGGCCGCCGCCCTGTCGGGCATCCCCACCTCCCCCATCCACCCCTCAGGGGCGCAGGCAGGAGAGCGGCCAGCACGAAGGGGCTCGCCGCTCTGACGTGCTCCCCTGGCCGGTTATCTGGCGGCCTTCCGCCCGAATCTTCGCCAGGCCCGTGCAGGCCATGAGGGTGCGCACCGGCTTCATTCGCCGCGCCGCCCCCGCGGAGGGACTCCGGTGAGCAGCCGCCGCAGCCGATACGCCACGCTGGGCTTGCTGAGCGGCGGCGTCATCGCACGGCCCAGCTGCTCCAGCGTCCAATCCGGGTGAGCCAGCCGGAGCTTGGCCAGGCGGCGAAAGTCTTCCGGCCAGCTTTGCCAGCTCAGTCCCGCCCGCAGCGCATGCTCCTGCGCCACACCGGTTTCCACGGTCCGGCGGACGTTCGCGGCCTCCCCGTTGACGCGGCGGTTCACGTCGCCCTTCATCGCCCGCACCACCGACTGCGCCTCCAGCTTGAGCTGCGCGCGGTGCGCCCCCAAGTGCGCCAGCAGGGCCGCCACCTGCTCGTGGTCTTTGACGTAGACGACCGACCGCTGCCGCCGCACCGCCACTTGGGCTGCAAGCCCCAGCTGCGCCATCGCCCGCTGCAGCATGGCCGCCCACTCCGGGGAGGGCGCCACCACCTCCAGGTGGTACGGGCGGCCCGGGGCGGCCACGTAGCCCCGGGCCAGCACAGCTCCGCGGAGCAGCGCCCGCGGCTCGCGCCCTGCCGGCAGCGCGGGCATGCGGGCTACCGCCACGGTATAGCGATGTCGGCCGGGATCCGACACCAGCTGCGGCTCCAGACCCACAGCCTTGGCCAGCGCAAACACCCGCCGGGCCACCACCGGCGACGTCAGCTCGAGCAGTCCCGCGCCATCCGGCGCGCCCAGGGTTCCGGTCAAGCCGGCCAGCTCCGCGCGCGCTTCATCAGCCCGCCGCCAGGCGACGCGGCACAGCTCGGCCTTCACCTCACGCGTGTGGGACCAGTCCATGGGCGTCCCCCTCCTGTGCCTGGCGCAGTCGCTGGTCCAGCATCAGACCCTCCCAGGGCCGGCGGCGAGCCCAGTCGGGTTTCAGGCGCAGCAGCAGGCGCAGCGTGGCGCGCGCCACCCGGTCGGAGTTGTGCCGCACGACGCCCGCCACCTCCAGCAGCGGCGCGTGCACCACCAGCACCCGGCGCGGGAAGCCGCTTCCGCGCTCCACCGGCGCGGCGCCGCTGGCCCGATATCGATCCCGCACGGCCTCGGGCACCGGCTCGTCGTTGATCAGGACGGCGTCGATAATCCCTGGGCCGACATGGTCCTCCAGCGCCTTGAAGTGGTCATAGGCGGTGTAGCCCCCGGTTTCTCCGGGCTCCGTCATCACATTGGCCACATACACGGTGGCGGCGCGCGTCTGTCGAACGGCCTCGGCGATGGGCCCAATCAAGAGGCTGGGAATCACGGAGGTGTAGAGGCTCCCGGGGCCGAGCACCAAAAGGTCAGCACCCATAATCGCGCGCACGGCTTCCACGGGCGGCGTGGCGTCGCTGGGATCGAGCCACACCCGCCGGATGCGAGAGGTGCTCTGGCCAATCACACTTTCTCCCCGGCGCACGGATCCGTCCTCCAGCTCCGCTACCAGCTCGATGGAGTCCAGCGTGGCGGGAAAGACGTCGCCGCGCACCGCCAGCACGCGTGAGGACGCACGCAGCGCGGTGACAAAGTCGCCGGTGGTTTCCCGCATGGCGGCCAGAAACAGGTTGCCAAAGCTGTGGCCGGTCAGCTCGCCCTGCTGAAACCGATATTGGAACAAATCCCGCATCAGCGGCTCGGCATCCGCCAGCGCCACCAGGCAGTTGCGTAGGTCACCCGGGGGCAGCATGCCCATCGCGCCGCGCAAGCGCCCCGAGCTGCCGCCGTCGTCCGCCACGGTGACAATCGCGGTGAGGTTGGCCGTGTAGTCCTTCAGGCCCCGGAGCAGCGCCGGCAGGCCGGTGCCGCCGCCCACCGCCACCACTTTGGGCCCGCGCGTGCCCCGCCGCCGCACCAGCAGCATCCGCGCCAGCGAATCTTCCGTGACGTCAAACGCCTGCGCCAGCGACCGCACCAGCTGCAGCGCCCCCACCAGCACGATGGCGATGCCCAAAAGCAACACCCACAGCAGCAGGTCCCCATGACGCGTCCAGGCCCGAAAGGGCGCGGTGGCTTCGCCCGACTCCAGCGCAATGGCCGCGCCCACTGCCAAGAGTCCCAGGCCCACCATGGCCAAGTAGCGCTTCAAGCGGAGGCCTGGTGCGAGCCAGCGCCACACTAAGGCTGGCCCCCCAGGGTGTCATCCCCATCCGGGGGCGTCCCGATGTCGCGGTGCTCCACTTCGACCGGCACGCCCTGCCGCTCCAAATAGCTGGCCAGCCGATCCGCCACCACCACCGACCGGTGGCGGCCGCCCGTGCACCCGATGGCCACCGCCAGCGACGCCTTGCCTTCGTGGCGGTACAGCGGCACCAAGAAGTCCAGCAGCTCCGACAGGCGCGCCAGTGTGCCCTGGGTCACCGGCCAATTGAGCACAAAATCCTGGACGGCCGGGTCCGCACCGGTGCGGGGTCTGAGCTCGGCCTCATAGTGCGGATTGGGCAAGAACCGCACGTCAAACACTAGGTCTGCGTCCATCGGCAGGCCGTGCTTGTAGCCAAACGACACCACCCGCACCTGAAACGGCAGGCCCCCCGGGTCCAGCGCAAATAGCTGCGCCACACGGTCGCGCGCCTGATGAGGCGTGAGGCTCGAGGTGTCCAGCACGACGTCGGCGCGGCCTCGCAAGTTCTCCAGGCGCTCCCGCTCCTGGCGGATGGCGTCCGTGAGCGACGTCCGCGACCCGAGCGGGTGCGCTCGGCGCGACGCCTTGTAGCGATGAATCAGGACGGCCTCTTCCGCTTCGAGAAACACCAGTGAATAGGGCTGCCCGGCATCCGCCAGGTCGTCCAGCGCCTGCTCGGCGTCCTGAAAGAAGTTGCCGCCGCGCACGTCCATCACGATGGCGGCCCCCACGACTTCGGGGGCTTTCCGAACCAGGTCGGCAAACCGCAGCAGCAGGGCCGGCGGCAAATTGTCCACGCAGAAGTAGCCCAAGTCCTCAAACGCCCGTAGAATCAGGGTCCGGCCGGCCCCCGACTGCCCGGTGATGATGAGAAGCCGCGCCATCGCTCACCTCCGACACTCTGATTATCGCCCAATCTCGCGCTCGGTGCGACGGGCCCCCCTAAAACGCGCCCCGCGGGCGAACTTCATAGCGATTTCCTGCGGTTGATGGGCAGAGTGCATTCACCACCCCAGCCGCCAACGGACAGTCAGCGTCCGAAAGGAGGATGTTTCAATGAGGCTCGGAACCACTATCGGGATCCTGGGCGGGGCCACGCTGCTGGCTGTGCCGGCCGCGGCGTTTGCCCATCCCTCTCCCGGCTTGTCGGTGTGGGCCCAAAGCGTCGCCAACGGCAGCCTCACTGGGAGCATCACGGGCAGCGCCGCCGTGCAGGTCACCACGCACTCCAGCATTCCGGCCTCCACCAACAGCCATAGCTCCCGCTCCATGCACCAGGCCGCCGGCATGGCGCAGGTGGAGGGCGTGCTGACGGCCCCGGTCTCGGTGGCCGCCAAGGCGTCGGCGACCGCCACGAGCCAAGCCACGTCCAACATCGGCGGGCTGGTGGTGCTGTTTGGCAGACGCGCCACCGTTCGCCCGCTGCACAGCATCAAGACGATGGCGTCAGTCCAGTCGGCAGGCACCCTCACGCTGGCAGGTGGGCAGTCCTATACCATGGCCGCCGGGGCCACCGTCACTTGCCAGGGCCGGCCGTACGCCGGCACCATGCTGTATCCCGGCGAGCGCATCCACGCGGCGCTGAAGCGCGGCCAAGTGGTGGCCATCCAGCTGCAAAGCGCCAGGGCCTGGGAGACGTATCAGGGCAGGTCCAGCGCTTCGGTGCAGCTGTCCTACGCGGGCGGCGCCACATTCTCGGCGCCTCTGGCGCCTGCCGCCATCGTGCGCACGGCCACCGGCACGACTGCGGCTTCCGCCAGTACGCTGGCGGCCGGCATGCTGGTGCGCGCGGCCTTTAACAGCCAGGGCCAAGTGATCCTGCTCCAGGCCACCGGGCGCAAGGCGGCCGGCTCCCAGCACGCCGCCGGCAAGCCCGCTGGTGGGCAATCCGGATCCCAAAGCCATTCCACCGCCTCGCCACAGGGCCAAGTCGGCCAGGCCCACAGTCAAGCAGCAGCCCACAGCCATGCGAGCGCCCACGCCCATGGCCATGCCAACGGCCATGGCGGCCTGGCCCTGGGACTGTCGGCGTCCGCGAGCGCTAGCAGCAGTTTGGGAGCGTCGTAGCGCCCTGCGACGGCCTTCTCGGCAGAGCGGCGGATCCCCCTACGGGGATCCGCCGCTGGCGTCCTTGGGCCGACGGGTCAGGGGGTCCGCCCGACTTTAGCCAAGCAGTACAGTGCCCGGCTGACATTGCCGCCGGCGGACAACAGCCGCCCAGCTGGCGCCCGCAGCGCTCCCCGCACCTTGCGGTCGGAAAGATAAAACCCCAGCAGCCCTTCCGCCACGTATCGGTGAAACGCATGGTCCGCCAGCCCCTCAGCCCGTCGTGCGGCCTCGCGGTGGAGCCGCCCGATCCCCGCGACCGCGTCAGCCTGGCTCGGGTAGCACGCCACGAAGCTAAAATCGCCGTGGGCTTCATCTTCGTCTTGGTCGACGAAGTAGTCCAGCAGGATGTGCAAGCCCCCCATCCAGGGAAAGTACACTGCCTCCAACTGCTCCACGCGGCCGTCAGCCACCGGGTGGGTGGCCTCGTGCCAGAGGGCAAAGATGCCCAGCGTCGACCCGGCAGCGGCGGCAAATTCCCACCAGGCCACGTCCCAGTCGTCGCGGTGATGAAAAGCCGCCCACGCCTGCAGGTCGCGGGCGCGGTCCCTGGCCGTGCCGGGGGCATGCTTTAAGCTTTGCAGGTCGACGTAGCGAGCTGCCAGCCAAGCCACGGGGCCGGAAACCGCCGGGTAGTGCGGGAGGTTCGCGAGCACCGCTTGGCACTCGGCCACTAGCCACGCCATGTACCCTGCGTCATCTTGCGGGTGCCTCTGCCAGTAATCCTGCAGCGGGGCGTAGGGGTCCAGCGCATCCTGAAGCGAGCCATGCAGGGCTCGGATCACGCCCGACGGCACGGCCGGGCCCCGATCCGTGACCGTATCCAGGTAGTCGCACAGGCTTTGGTACACCACCACCGCCCACACCAAAGGCGGCGCGGCGCCCACCAGCACCGCGCCGCCCTCGCAGTGAAAGCGCTTCGTGGCCAGCGACTCAAGCGCCATCGCCCGCACAGCGGGATCGGGGATCCGCTGGGCGCGCGCTTCCACCCGCGCCAGCGCGCGATGCACCAGGGGGCGGATCCGAAAGTAGTAGTGCAGCGCCCAGCGTGAAGTACCCCCCGCCACCAACTACGCCCCCCTGTGCTTCAGCACGTACCGCTCGATGCCGACGGCCGCCCCATCCTCCGCGGCCGAGGGCAGCACCACGTCCGCCGCCCCTTGGGCTGCCGGGTGCCCGCCCCCCATGGCCATGCCCCAGCCGGCCCAGGCCAGCATGTCGGCGTCATTTTCGCCGTCCCCGACCGCCGCCACCGCCGCCTGCGGAATGTGAAGCCGCTCCGCCACCCGCGCCAAGGCACGGCCCTTGGTGGCAGCCAGCGGCACAATCTCGAGATAGTCGCGCTGGGAGTTCAGCGCCCGCACCCCCGCCGCCGCCGCCCACGGCTCGATGTCTGCGCGGAGCCGTGCCAGCACAGGTGGCTCATCTTGAATCAAAATCTTGATGGGGGGCTCTGGCCAGTCCAAAATCTCTCCGCCCGGCTTGATTTCCGCTGGGATGTGGTTGGCCTCAATGTAAGCCCGCACGCGCGGGTCGTCCCGTGTCACCCACAGCCCGTCCCGGATGTACACCTGCGCCAAGTGCCCGCCCGCCAGCACCAGCTCCATGGCGCGCCGCGCCGCCTGGTCGGGCAAGTGGTCCACAAACCACCGGGGCCCGCCGGGAAGCTCCACCACTTCGGCGCCGTTGTAGCAAATCATCGGGCCGCCGGGCAGATGCCACCGCTGCCGAAACAGCTCGACCGACCGCGCCGTGCGCCCGGTGGCTATCACGACCGGGATGTGAGCTGCCACCAGGCCAGCTAAGGCCGCCAGCACGCGCGGCCGCACCTCATCGCTGTGGGCAAACACGGTGCCGTCCAAATCGGTCGCCACCAGCCGGATGGCCTGATGCGGCCCTCGATCCGCCTTCCTCAGCGAATCAGCCAATTTGCCACCCCCGACACCAATCCCAAAATCACCGCGCCCTCCAGCGCGGGGACGAAGCCCGCCACGTGAAATCCCGGGACAATCGCACTGGTCAGCCACAGCATCAGGGCCGAGACCACCCAGCCAAACAGCCCCAGCGTCAGCAAATTGATGGGCAGGGTCAGCAGGGCCACGAGCGGCCGCACAATGAGGTTCACCAGTGCCAGCACCACCGCCGCTTCCAACAGCGGCCCCACCCCCGCCGCCCGAATCCCAATGCCGAGGTGCACCACCAAGAGCAGTGCCAGCACCTGGATCACCCATCCAATCATACGCCGTCTCACGCGTCGGGTCCCTCCTTCGCTTAGCCTGGATGCGGCCGCCGCTGGTCGGGCGGGCTGCCGGCCGCCGCCGAGGGCGGCGCGGCCGCGCGCTCCAACTGGGCAAAGTGCGCCGTGAGCGCCTCCGCCGCCTTCCGGCTCATGCCGGGAACCTGGGCCAAATCTTCTGGGGGCGCGCTGCGAATCGCGTCCAGCGTCGGATAGGCCTTGAGCAGCTGGCGCTTTCTGGCCGGCCCGATGCCCGGCACGTCGTCTAAGAGCGACCGCAGATTGCGGCGCGTGCGCAGCTGGCGGTGAAAGGTAATGGCAAATCGGTGGGCCTCATCCCGCAGGTGGCGCAACAGCTTCAGCCCGCTGGAGTTCATGTCCAGCACGATGGGGTCCGGGCTGTCGGGGGCATAGAGCCACTCGTGCTGCTTCGCCAGCCCGAAAATCGGCACGTCAATATGGAGGCGGCTGAGCGCTGCGACCGCGCTGGACAGCTGGCCCTTGCCGCCGTCCACCACCACCAGGTCCGGCCAGGCGGCAAACCGCTTCAGCTGGGGGTCATCACTCGCCTCCGCCAGCGCCTGATGCTCGAAGCGGCGGGTCAGCACCTCGGCCATGGAGGCAAAGTCGTTGGCGCCCTCCACGGTACGGATGCGAAACCGCCGATACTGGGACTTGTCGGGCGCCCCATCGACAAACACCACCATGGACGCCACCGATTCAGTGCCCTGGGTGTTGGAGATGTCGTAGCACTCCATGCGCTGTGGCAGCGCTGAAAGCCCCAGGCCGTGCTGAATTTGCAGAAGCGCCTCGCTGCGATCGCGCTCCCCCACGGCTTGGCGGCGCAACGCCTCATCGCGCGCCCACACCGCGTTGTCCCCCACCATTTCCAACAGCCGCCGCTTCTCACCGCGCTCCGGGACGCGAATGTGCACCCGCTGGCCGCGGCGCTCGGACAGCCACTCCTCCAGCAGCGCCGCATCATCGGGGCGCACCGGCACCAAAATCTCGCGCGGCACCCGCTGGGCCCGCTCGTAATACTGGGTGAGAAATGCGCGCGCCAGCTCGCTGTCCGAGCCATCCGCCAACCCTTCCAGCCCTTCCAGCTGAAACGCCTCCCGGCCCTCAAGCCGCCCGCCGCGCACCATGAACACCTGCACCTCAGCGCCGTTGCCGGCCGCCGCCCACGCCACCGCGTCCAACTCGCGGCCGGCGCCGCCGGCCACCTTCTGCTGCTCCTGCAGAGCCCCAATCGCGCGCACCTGATCGCGCAGTTCGGCGGCTCGCTCAAACTCCAGCGCCCCCGCCGCCTCTTTGACCTGGCGGGTCAAGTCGGCCACCACCTCATCGGATCGGCCCTCCAGCACCCGCTCCATGCGGCGGACCTGCTCGCGGTACGGGGCTTGCTCCACCAGCGCTTGGCAGGGCGCCTGGCAGCGGCCAATATGGTACTCCAGGCAGGGCCGGGCCGCACTTTTAAACTTTTGGTTGGTGCAGTTGCGAATCGGGAACACGCGCCGCAGCAGCCGAATGGTTTCATGCACTGCGCCCACCCGCGGAAACGGGCCAAAGTAGCGGCTGCCGCCTACCGAGGGGCGCCGCGCCAGCAGCAGGCGCGGAAAATCTTCCTCCCACGAAATGCGCAGGTAGGGAAACGCCTTGTCATCCTTGAGTTGGATATTGTATTTCGGCTGGTGGCGCTTCACCAGCGTGGCTTCGAGGATGAGCGCCTCCACCTCGGTGTCCGTCACAATCACTTCGACGTCGGCCACCTTGCGCATGAGCGCCCGCACCTTAGCGTCCAGCCGCTCAAAGGGCTGCAGGTAGGACCGCACGCGCTGCTTCAGCGACCGCGCCTTGCCCACATACAAGATGGCGCCGGCGCCGTCTTTCCAAAGGTACACTCCCGGCGCGGCCGGCAGGCCTTTCACGTAAGCGGCCAGCGCCGGCCGCCCCTCGGCCGCTCCCCGCGCCTCAGCGGAGCTCATACCGCCCCACGGCCTCGCGCTGCGCGTGGCGCCTCAAAAATTGCCCGGTGTACGACGCCTCCACCTCCATGACGTCCTCCGGCGGCCCGGACGCCAGCACCTGGCCCCCCGCATCGCCGCCTTCGGGCCCCAGGTCAATAATCCAGTCGGCCGTCTGAATGACGTCCAGGTTGTGCTCAATGACCAGGACGGTGTCGCCCTGCGCCACCAGCCGCGCCAGCACGCCCAAGAGGTGCTCGATATCCTGGCTGTGCAGCCCTGTGGTGGGCTCGTCCAAAATGTACAGCGTGCGCCCGTCCGAGCGCCGCGACAGCTCCGTGGCCAGCTTAACACGCTGCGCTTCGCCGCCCGACAGGGTGGTGGCGGGCTGGCCCAGCCGAATGTATCCCAAGCCCACGTCGGCCAGCGTGTCCAGCTTGCGGGCCAAGCGCGGCACCGCATGGAAAAACTGGCGGCCTTCGTCCACGGTCATATCCAGCACCTCGGCAATGCTTTTGCCGCGATAGTGCACCGCGAGCGTCTCCCGGTTGTACCGCTGCCCCTTGCACACTTCGCACGGCACGTACACGTCCGGCAAAAAGTGCATCTCGATCTTCAAAATGCCGTCGCCGCGGCACGCCTCACACCGGCCGCCCCGCACATTGAACGAGAACCGGCCGGGGCGATACCCACGCACGCTGGCTTCCGGGGTCCCGGCAAACAGCTCGCGAATCAGGTCAAAGGCGCCGGTGTAGGTCGCAGGGTTGGACCGCGGCGTCCGCCCGATGGGGCTCTGGTCAATGGCAATCACCTTGTCCAGGTGCTGCTGGCCCTCCATCCCCCGGTGAGTCCCCGGACGCCGGGTGCGCGCGCCGTTCAGCTCCTGCTCCAGGCGCTTGCGGATGATGTCGTTGACCAGCGTGCTTTTGCCCGACCCGGATACGCCGGTCACCGCCACCATCAGGCCCAGCGGAATTTCCACCGTAATATCCTTTAAGTTGTGCGCGGTGGCGCCTACCACCTTGAGCGCCCTGGGGGTGGGCGCGCGGCGGCTGGCCGGCGTCGGGATGGCCCGGGCTCCGGACAGGTACTGGCCCGTCAGGCTGGCGGGATTGGCCATCACCGCGGCCGGGGTGCCCGCCGCTACCACGTGGCCGCCATACACACCCGGCCCCGGCCCGATGTCCACCAGCCAGTCGGCCTCGCGCATGGTCTCTTCGTCATGCTCCACCACCAGCACGCTGTTGCCCAAGTCGCGCAGGCGCTTTAGCGTGGCAATGAGCTTCTGGTTGTCCCGCTGGTGCAGGCCGATTGAGGGCTCGTCCAGAATGTACAGCACCCCCACCAGCGAGGACCCAATCTGCGTCGCCAGCCGGATGCGCTGCGCTTCGCCGCCCGACAGCGAGCCGGCCGTGCGGTCCAGCGTCAGGTAGCCTAGGCCCACGTCCACCAAGAACCCCAGCCGCTCGTGCAGCTCCTTTAAGATGGCGCGGGCAATGGTCAGCTCGCGCGGCGTCCACGCCGCGGCGTCCAGCGCCTGCCGCGCCCGGTCGATGGACAGCGCGGTGAGCGCTGCGATGGAGCGGCCGCCCACCGTCACCGCCAGCACCTCGGGCTTCAGCCGCTGGCCCTGGCACACGGGGCAGGCCACCTCGCGCATGTAGGTTTCCGCTTCGGCGCGCTGGGCCTCGCTGTCGCTCTCCTTGTGCCGCCGCTCCAGGATGGGTATGGCCCCTTGGTACCGAACGAACTGGCGCCGGTGCCGACCAAAAGCCGTCTCAAACTCAAATGGCACGTCATGGGGGTACCCGTGCAAGATAATCTGGTGGGCCTCGGGAGGCAAATCGCGCCACGCCGCGTCCACCGGAATGCCTGCCAAGGCGCAGACGGCTTCCAATAAATCCGGATAGAAGCGTGAGGTGCTCCGAAAAAAGGGCACCACGGCCCCGCCGGCCACCGAGCGGCGGTCGTCGGGCACCACCAGCGCCGGATCCACTTCCAGCCGATAGCCGAGGCCGGTGCAGGCCGGGCAGGCGCCATACGGCGCGTTGAACGAAAACAGGCGCGGGGTCAGCTCTTCCAGCGTAATGCCACACGCCACGCAGGCCAGGTCGCGGCCAAACACCAGCGGCTCCCCTTCGCCGTTCACCGAGATTTCCACGATGCCCCCCGATGCCTCCAGGGCATGCTCAATGGACTCGGCCAGCCGCGCCCGGCTGGTGGGCGACAGTGTGACCCGGTCCACCACCAGCACCAGCGTGTGCTTTTTGTTTTTCTCCAGCGGGGGCACCTCATCCAGCCGAAGCAGGGTGCCGTCCACGCGAATTCGAGTAAAGCCCTGCCGGCGCACGTCATCCAGCACCTTGTCATGGGTGCCCTTCTTGCCGCGCACCAAAGGCGCCCACACTTCGAGCCGGCTGTCGGCGGGCAGCTCGGCGATGCGGTCCATCATCTGCTCCACGGTCTGCTGGCTGACGGGCCGACCGCACCGGGGGCAGTGCGGACGGCCCACGCGGGCATACAGGAGCCGCAGGTAGTCGTACACCTCGGTCACGGTGCCCACCGTGGACCGCGGGTTGTGCGACGTCGTTTTCTGATCGATGGAGATGGCGGGCGACAGCCCCTCGATGGCATCCACGTCCGGCTTGTCCATCTGCCCCAGAAACTGGCGGGCGTACGACGACAGAGACTCCACGTAGCGGCGCTGGCCCTCGGCGTAAATCGTGTCAAACGCCAGCGAGGACTTCCCGGAGCCCGACACCCCGGTAATCACGACCAGCCGCTCGCGGGGGATTTCCAGGGTGATGTTTTTCAAGTTGTGCTGGCGGGCGCCCCGCACCACCAGCGCATTTTTAGGCACGCGACCGCCCCCCTGACACCGACCGCACCGGCCGCTGGCTTTCCAGCTCCATCAGGAGGTCGCGCAGCGCGGCGGCCCGCTCAAACTCCCACTGCCGGGCGGCTTCTTTCATCTCTTTCTTCAGGCGCGCCTCCACCCGGATGCGCTCCTTCGCGGACAGCTCCCGCAGCGGCTTGTCGGCCAGGGAGGCGGCCTCGTCCACCGGGCGCGTGGCCGCAATGACGTCGCGCACGGCCTTCACCACGCTTTGGGGCGTAATGCCGTGCTCTCGGTTGAACGCGTGCTGGATGGCGCGCCGCCGGTCGGTCTCCGCCAGGGCCCGGCGCATCGAGTCGGTCATGCGGTCGGCGTACAGAATGACATGCCCTTCCAGGTTGCGGGCCGCGCGCCCAATAGTTTGCACCAGCGACGTATCCGAGCGCAGATAGCCTTCCTTGTCGGCATCCAAGATGGCCACCAAGCCCACCTCGGGCAAGTCTAAGCCCTCGCGCAGCA
This sequence comes from Bacillota bacterium, assembly GCA_021846505.1. GTDB lineage: Bacteria > Bacillota > Sulfobacillia > Sulfobacillales > JAIMBI01 > JAJZWV01. Next base: position 1,873 of record JAJZWV010000019.1, on the reverse strand, counting down.
GGTTGATGCCCACCAGCACATCAAATTCGCCGATCCGCAGATCGCGCAGGATGGCCATCCGCTCCAAGGTGTCGATGTCGGAGTGCAGGTACCGCACTTTCACGCCGTGCTCTCGGAAGTACTCGGTGAGGTCCTCCGCCATGCGCTTGGTGAGCGTGGTCACCAGCACGCGCTGCGACCGCGCCACCCGGTCGCGGATTTTGCCCAGCAAGTGGTCAATTTGCCCCGTGGTGGGCACCACCTCCACACTTGGGTCCAACAGGCCGGTGGGGCGCACGATTTGCTCCACCACCCGAGTGGCGGCTTCCACTTCATACGGCCCCGGGGTGGCCGACACATACATCACCCGCCCAATGCGGCTTTGAAACTCATCGAACGTGAGCGGCCGGTTGTCAAAGGCCGACGGCAGGCGAAACCCGTTCTCGACCAGCGACTCCTTGCGAGAGCGGTCGCCGTGATACATCCCCCGCACCTGCGGAACGCTCACGTGAGACTCATCCATGATGGTGAGAAACTCGCCCGGGAAGTAATCCAAAAGCGTATACGGCGCCTCGCCCGCCTTCCGGCCGGTCAGGTGCCGCGAGTAGTTTTCGATGCCCGGGCAGTGGCCCACTTCCTCCAGCATCTCCAGGTCATACAGGGTGCGCTGCTCCAGCCGCGCCGCTTCCAGCAGCCGATCTTGGCGCTTGAGCTCCGCGAGCCGCTCCTGCAGCTCGGCGCGGATGCTGTCCAAGGCCGGCAGCATCCGCTCCTTGCGCGTGGCGTAGTGCGACGCCGGGTAGATGCCCACATACTGGCGCTCGCCCAGCACTTCGCCCGTGAGGGGATCAAACTCGCGAATGCGCTCAATGGTGTCGCCAAAAAACTCGATGCGCACCGCCTGCTCGCCCTGGTTGGCGGGGAACACCTCTACGACGTCGCCCTTGGCGCGAAACTTCCCGCGCACGAAGTTGACGTCGTTGCGCTCATAGCGGACCGCCACTAAGCTTCTCAGCAGGCTGTCCCGGTCGCGCTCCATGCCCACGCGCACCGACAGCACCTGCTGCCGGTAGTCCTCGGGCGACCCCAGGCCATAAATACACGACACGGAGGCCACTACCACCACATCCCGCCGCTCAAACAGCGCAGAGGTGGCCGAGTGCCGCAGCTTGTCGATTTCGTCGTTGATTTGGGCGTCCTTTTCGATGTACGTATCACTCTGGGCGATGTACGCCTCCGGCTGGTAGTAGTCGTAGTAGCTCACAAAGTATTCGACGGCGTTGTCGGGCAGAAACGCCTTCAGCTCCCCCGCCAGCTGCGCGGCCAGCGTCTTATTAGGGGCCATCACCAGGGTGGGCAGCCCCACGCGGGCAATCGTGTGCGCCATCGTCAGGGTTTTGCCGGACCCGGTCACGCCCAACAGCACCTGGCGCTTCAGCCCTTGGTCCAAAAATCCCTCCGCCAGCTCGCAAATGGCCTTGGGCTGGTCCCCCGCCGGCTCGAAGGGCGCCACCACACGAAAATCGGCCAACAAAAGCCCTCCTCACCGTTGCCTGAGCGCGCTTGAAGCGATTCCTGCCTTACTGCATTCCTTCAATTATACCAAGAGGGCGGCGCGCGACTCCAGCGCGCCCCCCTTTCCCTGCGGCTATGATACAGGAACACGCGTTTGATGAGAACCTGGCCCGCACAGCTGCGATGACCCGGACTTGGCGCACCGTCGGCTGGTCCACTAGATACCCCTCCTCTCACCGTTCACTCTTGTGGCATGTTGTGCAGTTATAAAGGGCACATCTCCATGCGAAGTGATTCGGTAGGAGCGAAACGCCGCCACCTCTGAAACACGCATCACGCTTGTCGAGCGCCGCTCGGCAGGAATCGCGCGGCGCTTGGC
>JAJZWV010000071.1 GCA_021846505.1 Bacillota bacterium | reverse complement strand
GAGTATCGGAGTCCGCGCGAGGCGCGCCAGGGGGTGGCGCGCTACATGACCTTCTATAACACGGGGCGGCCCCACCAATCCTTGGGGTATCAGACGCCGGCCCGCGTGTGGGCGGGCGGGCGCGCGGGCGCCACGCGCTAAGGGAAACGGCCCGGGGTTGTCCGGGTTATCCCCCCTATCCACAAAGGGTTTTCCTGCCCTCCCAGACCCTCCCATCCTTTCCCAAATCACTGCGAATGGTGGACGCTGTCCCATCCCGAAAGGAGGCGAAGAGGGACTACGATAGGCCGATCGCCTGTCTTGACGACGGGGTCCACTTCATTCCGACGATTGTGGATCTCGTTGAAATCGGGGCCGACCCGAACAGGAGATCGGTCTACAACCGATCTCACGCGGTGAAGCATGACGCGGCAATCGTACGATGCGGAGTTTAAAGCGCAGGCGGCAGAGTGCGCCCGCCAGAAGACCAAGTGGGTCTACCTCATGGCCGAGGAACTCAACGTACTCCGGAAGATGTGGCATGGGTGACTCGCGGCCAGGCGGAAGCATCCCGCCGAGCCGTTTGCCGGCCGGCGTGGCTCCGCGCGGGGCGCCCACCGCGCGCGGACCCCCTGCCGCGCGGCGAGCGGCGCGCGCGGATTCAGGCCGTCGATGCGGAGGGCGCCGGCGCGAGGGGGTCGGGGGGCGTCAAGACCGTGGCGCCCCTAACGCAACAGGTGAAGTGGCGGGCGCGGGCGGCCACCGTGCGAGCGCGGCCGCCCGCGGTCTGGCCCGGACGTATCCCCTATCGCGCCACCGACGAAGACGGGCGGTACCTGGCGACCATGCCGGCCCGGGCCACCTCGCAAATTGTCGGGTGGGCGCCGAACGCGCCCATGACGCAGGATCTTGCGGGAGCGGCGCTGGATCGGGCGGTGGGCCGCATCAGCCCCCGGCGGGCGGGCACCACGCAGACCTCGGCCGCCAGCACGCCGCTTGCGTCTGCCCAGCTGGGTTGGGGCGGTCCGCCCTGACCGGGCGCATGAGTCGGAGAGGCAACGGTTGGCCAACGCGTGTATCGAGTCCGGGCTTGCCTGCTAAACAAGACGCGGGGGAATCTGAGCCACTTCCGCACGCCGGCCGACGCCCGGGCCGCCCTCTTCGAACACATCGAGATCTTCTACAACCGGAAGCACCTGCCCAGCGCCTTAGGGTGCCGCACGCCACAGGAGGCGGGCGAAGCCTCACGCTCGCGTCCCCACTCGGCTGTCCACGGTCTCAACATAAATCCCGCCCCGCATTCATGACACGGGACCGAACCCTCCCGGGCGCCGGCCCGGTCAGTCCCAGGTGCGCCGCCCCCCCACAACCGTCCAGGCCAGCGCCCCCAGCAAAAACAGGACTGCTCCAAACCCGACCTGCAACGGCGACGTTCCACCAAAGCTGCTCCCAACCGCGATGCCAATCAGGCGAACCAGGGAGGACGCCATCACGAGCATCACCAAACCGGCTCCGAAGCACGAAGCCCCTACAGCCAGCCAGACCCGTGGAACCCAGCCGGGCACCGCTGTGGTTTGCCACAGGGGCCACGCCCCAACCGCGACGGCTGTTGCCAGCACCACGACGGCGAGCCATCCGGCAAACCCTGCCGACACCAACGAAACGGACCGAGACACCCCTCCGCCCATGATGTTGGGTGTCGAGAACGTCAGCCAAGGCAAAAATGCGCCGATGAGAGTTACGAACGGCGGCACGGCACGGCGCCAGACCGTGCCTGGAATTTCGAGGGGCACTCCGACACCACTTCTAAAGCCCAACTTGGCGGACCTCCGGAGCCCGGCGCCGCACTGCGGGCAAAACTGGTGCTCCGCACTGAGGCCCGTACCGCACGAGGGACACACTGACGACCCGATAGCCATTTCAGATCACTCCCCTTTTCGGCATAGGTTCCGTGGCGCGGCTGAGTTGACGTGCCATGCACTACCCCGCTCGCATCCCCTGGCAGCACGGGCGGCGAGCCTCTGTCCGATAATCTGGTCTCCTGACGCGTGACTCAACTTCGTGCAGCGCGGTGCGCCATGGCCACGTCCACCAAGTACCCACCCCACGTCCGGCGCTCATCGGCTCTAGTTGCACTGGGCCACCTCCCGGAGGGGTATCCGTCATTCACAGGTCGCCTGTGCTGTTCTCCCCCGGCTCAACGCACCCATCCCCTGCCTTAAGCGGGGGCCCCGGCCGCTTGGGCTGCCGCGCCGGCCGCGGAGCGCGGATCCGACCTGACCCGCCTGGCCGCGCCCGGTATCCAGACCGGCCACCCTATTGCCCAAACCCAACATCACACGGGTGGTGTTTCAGCCCGGCGACTGCCCCGCCCGCGGCGGCCCCACTTAAGGCACCCACGGCTCCGGCGGGGTTCGGCGCAGCGGTGCCGCCTCACCACCTAGCTTGGTGCAACACTGCGTGCGCACCGATGGCCGTCGTCTGCGGGCTCGCCTAGGGCCCCTCGGCGCACCGAAGTTCGGACTGCACCCGTCAGGGGTGCGGGTCATCCTGCCTGATGTTGCAGACGGCTGCGGACGACTCGGAGACGCCGATGTCATACCAGCCAAGGAAGAACATCACCAGGATGGCGATCAAGACCCATGGCCCTAACGTGAAGCCCAAGAGAACCCAGAGAATCATACGGTCCCCTTCCGGTAGCCACAGCATAGATGGCACCAGCCGGAGTGGCGCCAATGTCCTACTGGAGTGGTACGGGGGAGTGGTGGGCGCAAACTCGGAACCTGCGGGACTCTAAAGTTCCCCTCTGGGAGCCCCACTGGAGTAGGACTCTGCTGACCTCCGCATGCCAACCCCCATAATTGGGGCCAATGGGGTCCCTGTGGCGGCGCGGCTCGCAACCACCGCCCCAGGTGCGAGGAGTGAGGCGATGAGATTCAGAACCGTCGACGCGCCGACGGCGCGAACACGCTCTGACGCCCGTTCCGCGGAGCACAAGCGCGAACGCTGGCGCCTCGCACGATTTCTGGTCGTGGCCATCTTGGCTGTAGGGTTGGGTGCCTGCGGGACGCCAGGACCGGGGGGCACCGCCGCTCACCCCGCGAACAGCTCCTCCGCGCCATCGGCGCAACCTGCAGCCCGCGGTCAGCCGACTCACGCCGCGCACCGGCCGCCGGGAACGTGGTTGGCCGCATCGGCACCGGTGGCGACAGCCGTGTCCTGCGCCGATCCCACGTTTTGCATGACCATCACGAACGGAAGCTGGTCCGTGTGGACGGGTCGCCACTGGACCCCCCCGGCTCCCCTCGCGACCGGCGGCAGCCTCGTCTCCGTCTCCTGCCCCACTCCACTGTTTTGTATGGCCACCGATGTCAGCGGCAACGTCTTCCAGTGGAACGGCTCGGCGTGGAGCCGCCCGCTCAACCTAGGAGTTCGGACGGCTCTGTCCGCAGTGAGCTGCCCCACCACCACTTTCTGTGAGGCGGTGGGATTCTTTGGGGACGTGTTGCGGTACAGCGGCGCATCCTGGAGCCACCCAGCGGTCATCAGCACGATCGCGAATTCCACCTCCGCGAACTCCACCTCCGCTCCTACGATCTCGTGCGCATCGCCAGCCTTTTGCGTCGTCGGCGACGGCCTGAGCCAATCCGTTTTCATGGTCGCCGGCGCGTGGTCACCCGCGCGCCTTGTCGATCCCATGGGGCGGGGCGTCCTCAGCGTCTCATGCCCGACGGCGCGATTTTGCATGGCCGTGACCAAGAGCGGGGACGCCTCCCTCTGGCACGCGGGCCACTGGTCGACACCCGTAACGGTCAGCAGCCACCGCCTAGTCTCCGTCTCGTGCCCGCGGGCCGGGTTCTGCGTCGCGGTGGGCACCGGCCATGACGTGGCCCTGTACAGCGGCCATTGGACCCTCACCCCGCTGCCAGCTCGGACGGAGTGGGGTGGATTAAGTGCGGTGTCCTGCCCGACGGTGCAGTTTTGTCTGGCGGTCAGCGGGGGGCCGCGGGACTTTTTCTTTCACGCGCCCTGAGGCAAGGGCTTGTTCGGCTGAGGTATGTCGGGTGCGCCCCAGCCCGTCTCTCCCCACGAATGGTCCGAACGGGCCGCCCCGGCCAGCATCTCGTGGGCGCCGGCGGCCTGAGGCGCGGGCCGCGCAGGGAACGGCCCCGGGTCGCGGCCTTCGCCATCCACCCGATGCGGGCCGAGCCCACCGCCTCCCCGATGTGCCCGGCGCATCCAGCTTCCAACGCGGATGACAGCCGCTCCTTCTCCTGATAATATTTTTCACAGGAGATGCGGCATGCTCATCAACATTGCCGGACGCTTCGTGGCTGCTCACCGGCGGGCTCAGGGACACTCCGTGGAAGCGCTGGCCGAACGGACCGGGGCGTGGGTGCGCGTCGCCACCATCGAGGCGTGGGAGCAGGGCCAGCGCCCGGCCAGCCACGCACTGCTGGCCAATCTGCTGTGGGTAGCGGGGGCGCTGGACCTCTCGACCGCTGAACAGGATCGCCTCGTGGGGGCCGTGCAGGCCGAGCGGTTCTTGGAGGCAGTGCTCACGCTGCCGTCCGACCCGCCGGTTCTCCAGGTCCTCCGGGTGTTCGCGCCCCTGCTGCCAAGCCGGGCACGCTACTGGCTCGCCCGGGTTTTTCGCCATGGCGCCATGGACGTGTGGGTGGATGGCGAGCCTGCTCGGCTGGAGGTGGCGACCCACCACCTTGCGCTGCTGCGCGATCGCTTCTTGGCCGCCTCGCGCGCGCTGCTGGGCGCCTTCCTCCTCCGCCCGCCGCCGGACTCCTCCGCGTGGGTCGCGGCGCGGCAGTCGTGGCAGTGGCTGGCCCGGAGCCTCGTGAGTCCGGTGCCCGCGGGCGCATTGGCGAAGCCGGGACCGCCGTATCTCCAGCGCTTTTCCCAGCAGCGCGTGGAGGCGACCGATGTGCTGCGGCGGGCATACCAGCTGGCACTCGCTCAACAGCGGCATGAAACGCGGCGAGATATCGCCCTCGCCCTGTACCAGGGACACCTCGATCGCGGCAGGACGGGGTCCAGCATGCTCGCCCACTATCTCGGCTCCTCCTCGGATGACCCCTGGAGCGATGACGCCGCCGCCAACCTGGCAGAGCTGTCTCGGCTGGCCGGCGACGGCAGCGCGGGGCCAGCCGTACTGGCTCTGCTCGTAACCCTGCTCGCGGACTTGCGGCGCGATGAGGAGCCGCTGGCCCTCGTGCTGACGCTGCGCACCGTGTGGCAGTGCCTGTCACGCCTCGGCTCCGACGCGATTCCCTTGGACGCGGCCTCTGAGCAGCTGCATGAGCTGGTGACGGCCACGGAGGTCGCCGCGCTGCCGAGAGCGCAAGAGATTCGCGCACTATTGGCCCAGGCGGCCGCCGTCCGGTTCCAACGGTATGGGGCCGGCGCCTGCAACCCCAGCGCGGCGAGCACTGCCATCCCACCAGAGTAGGACCGCGCGGCATCGGCGGCGCACCGCGCTACACTGAAGAAACCCAGGAGGACACCCAGGAGGACACCCAGGGATGGTTTAGGGATCTGATGATCTAATGGGGCCGACGGCAGTGTCCGGCGCACGAGGGGGTGCAGGGGTGAGCAAGCGGGCCCACGGCGCGCGCTGGCTGGTGGCCGTGCTGGCGGCTGCGGCCTTGGCGGGCTGCGGGACCTCGGGCGGGTCCTCCACCGCGGCCCCGCCCCCGCCCGTCGCCACGACGGGAGGTGGCTCCTGCCCCCCGCGCATCACGGGCGTCTCGGGACTCGACGCGGGCGTCACCCTCCCCGTCATCATCACGGGCACGTGCCTCGGGACGCATCGCCCCTATCAGGGGTGGTCGCCCCACCTGCGCCTCCAAGACCTCACGGCACCCTGGAGCGCCGGATGGCAATCCCCCAGTGGCCACCGCAACAGCCAGGGCCTCACCGTGACCCGGTGGACCAATACCCAGATCATGCTGGCCGCGCCGGCCAATTTGTCCTGGAATGCCGGGGATCGAGTGCAGGTGTCGATCTGGCCGACCTCCCAAGCGGCGAGGCCGGCGACGTACACGGCGAGCGTGGGCCTCGGCATGGCCGTCGCGCTGGCGCCCACCGCCGCGGGCAATCAGCCGGGCAGCGGCGTCCCGTGGTTCGCCGTGTCGGCCTCCCAGGGCAAACAGCTGCGGGCCGCCTTCACAGCCGCCTTGGACGCCCAGCACCTCGCCACGCCGCAAACGCAGGTGGGCCTGGCGGTGTACCCCACGACGCCATCGTCCGCTCAGGCGATCCGCGAGATGGGCACGGTGTTTGATGTGGTGGCCACAGCCCCCCACCTCGTGGCGGGGCTCTATGAGCTGGGCGCCAGCGGACTCGCCCTCGGTACCCTGGGCGAGCTGACGCGCCACAGCGTCCCGGCCTCTGGGGCGTTTGGCGCGCTGGGCACCATCGCGGCCCAGGAAGTGACCGCATTTTACCAAAACGCGGGCCAGGCGGCCAGTCAGGACGCCGCGCTGTGGGCGAACGTGCAGTGCACGGCGGCCGCGCCGCAGTATGTGGTGGCCAGCGGCCAAGCGCTCGTCCTCACGGCGACCAACTTGGCGCGCTTGCCGTCCGGCGTCCTCACCCTGACGGCTCCGCTCACCGTGGGGCAAACCTACCCGGGCAACAAGCCCAGCTGCGGTGCCGCCATGGTTGGTGACCTGGCGGCTCAAGCGCTTTCGGGCAACACCCCCGTATTCTGGCGGCCGCACCGCCCGATCCCACCCACGGTCACCGCCGTGCACTACGGCCCTTTGGCCAGCGGAGAGCAAGTGACCATCACGGGATCCGGGTTCGGCAGCCACGCCCCTTACCGCGGCACCGGCAACCACGTGCGAATCTTGGATGTGACCCAAGGGTGGGACATGGGCTGGAACCACTGGGACCAAGGAGCCACCTGCTGGGGCAGCTGCTCGGACTGGAGTGCGGTTAACGTGTCCCAGTGGTCCAGCACGCGCATCGTCCTTCACACGTATTGGGTGTTCCCATCCGGGGACCACGTTCACGTGTTCGTGTGGAACGCTAACCAAACGTGGACCGCGAGCTGGGAGGCGCCCGCTGCCACCTATCACTTCACGGTGAGGCAGGCCGCGCCGGGTCCAACCATCACCAGCATTGCGCCGACGTCCGGCCCGGTGGGCTCGACGTTCACGATCACCGGCCAAAATCTTTCCGCCGCCACGGCCGTCACGGTGGGCGGCACGCCGGCCCCGTTTCGCGTGAGCGGGGGCACCCTGGTCGTCACGGTGCCGAACAACCCCGAGGCGGCGCAAATGCAAGCCGCGGGCACGGGGGGCTTTCAAGCGACCGTCGCCGTGTCTGGACCCTGCGGCACCACCACCTGCTCCAGTTCGCTGTACGCCGCGTTTACCTACGCTGCAAATGGAGGCGGCTGACATGCGCACCCTCACGTGGCAGCGGCCGCGCACCGGCCGGTGGCTGGGCGCCCTGGCCGGCGCCCTCCTGCTGCTGGCGGGATGCGGCACAGCGGCAGCACCTCCGGCGGCCGCTCCTCCGGGTACCTCGGGCGCGTCCGGGTCTGCCCCCGCTGCCGCTTGGACCCACGTCGTCGGCAACCTCGACGGCCCCATCAACGTGACGGCCCTCACGGAAGGCCCGAGGGGGACCCTGTACGTGGGGACGGCGGGCCAGGGCGTGCTGACGGTGTCCCATGGCCGCTGGCGCGGCCTGGGGCCGCAAGTGGATCTGGTTAGCCGGACCATTCGCTCCCTCGCTATTCTTGGCCCGGGCCGGGTGGTGGCCGGCACGAGCCAGGGCGCCTTCGAATACCAGGACGGGCGGTGGACGGCCCTGGTGGGGTCTTCTCCCGGTCCTGGGGTGGTGCTCGCGTACGGAGACATCCCGGTCTACTCGGTCGTGGCCTTGGTATCGCCCCATGGCCACATCACCGTCGGGGGCTATCCCCCGGGGAACGTGAGCGTGAATAGCGCGTCCGACGGATTTGGCGGTGTGTGGCAGTATCGGCACGGCCAGTGGGTCGCGCTCGGCCACCTGGGCCACACGCCCACGTCGATGGTCTACATGCCCAGCGGCGCGCTCGTGGTGGGCACGCACCAGGGGGTGTGGACATACACCCGCGCCGGCGGATGGCACGCGCTCGGAGCCTTTCCCGTGTCCGCGGTGGTGGTCACCGCCCTGGCCGCCACCGTGGGCGGGCACGTCCTGGCGGCTGTCAGCGAGTCGGCGGGCACCGTCTATGGACTCGACGAATACGTGGGGGGCTATTGGGCCAGCCGCACGAGCTATTGGTCTCAGTTTCCCTCGCCGCCCCAGATTCAGGCGCTGGCCGTCAATCGCCGCACGGGCGTCGTCGCCGTGGGCACCGCGGCCTCCGGCGTGTGGGAGGACAACGGCAACACCTGGAGCCAGGCAGGGCCGCAGCGCTCGCTGATGGTCACCAGTTCGGTGCAAGCGCTCTATGTCGCGCGGGACGGAACCATCTGGGCGGGGACGCCCGCCGGCTTGTGGCGGCTGCCTCCCCCTTGAGTCCGTGGACGTCTGCCCAAACGCATGACCCTCTTGTGATCGCGGTGCACCGCCGGGAGGGCCGAAACCGTTCAATCAGCGCGGTTTCTCTTTCACCGGGGGGTCGCCCCGCGTCCCGTCCGGCAGCGGGGAATACGCCGTCGGCCCCTCCCGTGCCACGCCGAGCCGTCCGTGCGGCCCCGGACAGCCGCACTATCGGTTCGCCATCACCTGATGACGGCCGGGGAGGACATCGGCGTCACCGAAAGCCCTCCGGACTCCGGAGCCAGGAGTGAGACGACCCGAGGATCAATCGCACCTGCCCGGACGGTGGCGCGGGGCGCTCGCCGACCAATCAGGCTTGGAGCAGAGGCGCCCGGAGCATGCTGATGGCTGCGGACTCGGTGGCTCACGCTGGGTCCCCCCGGACGCACGGGATGCCTGTGCGGACCACTTCCGGGCCAGCCGCCGCAAGGCAGCGTATGACCCACGGGCGAGACGGCCCATGGCCAACGCGTGAGTGGCCCGCTCACTTTGGCGGCCAGGGCACCCCGGCGCGCGCCCGGCACGCCACGCTCTTTCTGGCCGGGCGGGAATCCCACGCCACACATGTCGCGTCTCGCCCCCTCCGCGTTTGGCTTCCAGCAGCCACCCAGCGCCATAGGGGGCGCAGAACCATGGGTGGCCCATCGCCAAACGCCCGTGGCAGCGGGCTTTGCGGATTGGCGGCGGGGCGGACCACCTCTCGGCCGCCGCAGCCGCCGAACGCCGGGGGCTGACGATGCTGGAGGCTATCGCTGCCCGGTGCGAGCTGCTCGGCGTGCCCGATGCCACCCTCAGCGAAGTGCTCCGGCCCTGGCTTGCGTGCCGTGCGACCTGACCCGCACGGGACACGCCGCCGGCTACTGCGGGCGCGCTCTCCGAGTCAGCCGGACTCGTCGTTTCCCAACACCCGAACAGGCCTGCGGGACAAGGCGCCGACTCCGAGCTGGGTTTCTTCCCCTTCGCGAAACTCCTCCAGGAGCTCCACGACTCGGCCGAGGGCACTGTCACAAATCGGTGTCACCCAGGTCTCCACCTGATGGCGCGCGCCCGCGGCATCGGCTGCGCTCACCCCCGCCGCCTCCACGATTTGTTCGCCCTGCTGTGCACCAGCAGGCAAAAGTCCGGCACAGCGGGCGCCCGTCTGCATCGCGATGGTCCAGCGGCCTGCGGGCGCGCCGCCCGTTCGACAGGGTTTCCGGTGGGGACTGGCGAAGGGACGGCGCACCCCACCGAGCGACAGACGGCGACGCTTTTCCAGGCAGGGGTGTGCGACACCACCCTCGCCAACACCGGCTCGCGGGCGAATCTGCGTCGGGCTGCGGACGCCGGCCCTCTCCGGGCCGTCCCGGGCCATCACGACACGCGGGGCGCTCTAAACTGGTACGAGGAGGCTTTGTGGTGACCGTGCTGGAATTGCTGACGGCTGGGGGACTGCCCGCCGACACCGATGCGTCGGAACTGGATACGGTGCTGGTGGACACGCTCCGATCCGTGGTGGGCTACGCGAGTGCCGCCCGCACCGCGCTCCATTCCGAGGCCAGCGGCCACCGCTAGGCCGTGGGAAAGAAGGTGCCCCCTGTGTCCCCACCGCGTCCCCCAACGGCTCCGCGTCCTCCGCGTTAGCCCGAAATGCCCCAGGACGCCCCCCTCGTGCTTAGTCCCGCCGACACGCCGTTCCCTGGGGAATCTACACGGGGCTATTTTTCGTCGGGTGCCTCGCCGCAATAATGGCCGTCTGGGATGGACCACGCACCGGGTTTCTTGACGCTGGTCCTGCACGCGCTCCACCGCAGTGCCGCTTGGGTATGGCGTTGGTTTGTCCAACACGGGGTGCGGGTGGTCGCCCGGGCGTTGAGCGCAGCGTCGCAACACCCCCGCTCCCCCGTCACCGCCTTCCTGCGTCGCCCCCTGCCCCCGAATGGGATTGTCCCCAAAGGAGTGAGCCTCCGTGCGCTTTGTCGCCGATCACGCCCCATTGGCCCGCGCCCTTCAGCACGTGTCACGCATCATTAGTCCTATTAGTCCTCAGAACACGCTCCCCGCATTGGCGGGTGTTCGGATCGACGTGCCAGCGACCGACCCCGACGGCCACGGCCCGGTTCGCCTGGTCGCGACCGACCTGACGTCCGAGATCACCGTGGAGGTGGGGGCCAGCCACGTCGAACGCGGGGGCCTCATCCTGCCCGCCGGTCCCCTCACGGAGTTGGTCCAACGCGTCCCGACCGCCGAGGTGCGCGTCGAGGCAGACGGCGTGGCCCACCGCGCCACCGTGGCGTACGGCCGAAATCGCACGACGCTGCAGGGATTCGCGCTGGAGGAAATGCTCCCGTTTCCAGCTCGCGATGGGGATCCGGCCCCCTTCGATCTGCCGCCGGGCGCCCTGGCCCGGTTGGCCCGGCAAACGGTGTTTGCGACCGCCCATGACGAAAGCCACCCGATCTTGAAGGGCACGAGCGTGCATGTGGCCGATGGCAAGCTCGTCATGGTCGGTGCCGACGGCACCCGCCTCTCCCACGCCTGGGTCGCGCTCCCCGATTATCGCGGTCCGGCGATGGACTTTGTGCTCTCGCCACGCGCCCTGGCTGAGGCGGCCCGCCTGTCGGGGTCGGAGGGGACCCACGTCAAACAGGCGGGAAACCAGTTGGAACTCCTGACCGCAGGTGGCACCCTGGTCCCCCTGCTCCTGGAAGGCCGCTTTCCCGACTACCAGCGGGTTCTGCCGGAACAGTACCTGACCCGCATCCGCGTCAACACGGATCAACTGCGGGGCGCGGTGGAGCGGGTCGGCCTGATGGCCCACCGGGATCGTGCGGGGTCGATTCGTTGCACCTACAGCGGGGGCACGCTGGAAATCCAGTCCGAGGCGGTGGACATGCCGCATGCGTACGAGATGCTGGAGGTAGACGGGGAAGGCCAGGCCATGGAGCTGTCGTTCAGCCCCACCATGCTGTTGGACGGCATCAAATCGCTGGAGACCGACCGGCTGGCGTTCGACTTCTCCGGCCCGGAGATGCCCGCCCGTTTAGCCGAAGTGGACAGCACGCCCTACTTCCACATCGTGTTGCCGCTGAGGCAGATGCACTGACTACGCCCCTGATCCCCGCCCCGCGCTGCCCGTGGACGCGGGGGCTCTTCCGGTCTCACTTGCGGCGAACCTGCACCGTCGCGATACTAGAGACGGGAGGAACGTCATGATCGACCGATTCACCGCCCGCTCGCGGGCCTATCATCAAGCCGTGGCCGCCAGACTCATGGCCGACCCTGAGCCGGCCCTGATCAAGGCACGGGCGTGGCTTGCTCAACTGTCCGTCGAGTCACCTCAGGCCCGCTACTACGCCCGCGAGTGGTCGCGTTGGTTAGAGCGTCCCATCTCGGACGTATACCACCTCTTGGCCGAGGACCCGAGCGAGTACGCTGAGGCCCTGCGACGCATGTCGCCGTTTGTAGGCCTAATCAATTCTCACGAACGTTGGGAGATTTATCGAGCCTTCCGCTCAGATGGCTGGCGTCACCATGCACCGTGAGGAACTCGAACACCTGATTCGCGCGGCAGGTGGCATTCTACGAGTTAACCAGATGCTTATCATTGGTAGCCAATCCATTCTGGCTTCCTTTGGCGAACACCAATTGCCTGCCGAAGCCACTGCCTCGGTCGAAGCGGACATCATTCCACCCAACGATGTCGACGAGCGACTCGCGGACCTTATCGATGGAACGATCGGTGAAGGGTCGCTATTCCACGAAACATTTCGCGTGTATGCGGACGGCGTGTCGCTCGGAACTGCCCGTCTACCGCAGGGATGGCAGGAACGGCTGGTGCCCATCAAGAACGAAAACACCAGTGGGGTTACGGGGTACTGCCTCGACCCGGCGGATTTGCTGGCTAGCAAATACCTCGCCCACCGACCCAAAGACCTAGCCTTTTGCCGCGCCATTCTACAGGTCGGCTTGGTGGATGCCCAATTGGTGGCGAGTCGGATTCCTACGGCCCCGGGCACGGCATCGGAGCACCGAAGGGCCCTCGCGGCCCTCCGTCGCGACGTCAACGACCCATCGCCGAGTTCGTCCTCGCCCACGCGCTCACTCTGATATCTTCCATATGCCCCCGCCCCGCGTTCCCACGCGGAAGCGGGGCCCTTTTTTGACCGCCCTCGTGTGTGGGAATGCCACCGGACCGCGCCGGTCCTTGAGACGTTTTCCCGCGCTGGTGGTGGCATCTTGCCGCAACACGCCCTCCACGAACAAAAATCCTGTGAGGGGTCATAGACCTACGACTCAAGTCGTGGGCTTGGGTGCGGCGGCACCCGACGCAAGCTATGGACTAGACGGCGCAGGCTGAGACGCCTGCGCAGCGGCCCCGGCTGGCTACCCAAGCACTTCCGGATATTTCGCCCGTCCGGATGCATGTGCGGCAGACCCGCTTACTGCCACGCACGGCACCCGCCGTGCGATGCCGGGCCGGACACCGTCGAGGCGACCATCACAAGCCCTGCGGGGCCTGAAAGGAGTATCTGCTCATGTCTATCATCCCAGACGTTCCGCCCGTCTCTCGGGCCCCCGGGGAACAGCCTCGGGTCCCCGTGGTCAGCATGGCCCACGTACCCCTCCCTACCACCCCCGCTCACGCGCGCAAGATGCTCAAAGACGGCATGGCCCGGGCTCGCCGCAAAAAGTTGGGGATCTTCTACATCCAGATGCGGATCCCCGTCGGCCAGGTCACGCAACCGATGATCGCAACGGATGACTTGGGTACGCGGCACGAAGGGCTCGCGGTGGTGTCGCACCGGCAAGGGGCACTCGCGGCTCAGTTGGATCTCCCCGTCGGCGTCCCCAAGAAGATGGCGGGGCGGTCGCATCTGCGCCGGGCCCGCCGCTTTCGCCACTGCCCCCGCCGCCCCCAGCGCTTCAACAACCGGCGCCATCACCGGCGCTACTGGTTGGCCCCGACGCAGGCGGCCAAGGTGCACGCCCGGGTCAAGACCGTCGCGCAACTGTGTGCCATCTTCCCGATCGCCGCCATCGTTGGGGAGGACGTGCACCACACCCCCACGGGCCAGAACGACCGGCACTTTACGACGGCGGAGGTCGGCAAGGCGCTGACGCTGGTCCGCGGCGAAGACACGGCGGCGTCGCGGGAGGCGTTTGGCCTCACCAAGATTGGGGGTCCCCACCGCCCGCCGGTCTTTGCGTCGCAAGCCGTGGACGCGGTGGCTATCGCGAGGGGATCCGCGGGTGTGCGTCCACTCGCCGTTCTACGTCTGGACAGCGCTTCGCCATCACGGGCGGACCCGTCACCGGCAGAACCCGCAACGTAGCGGGGTCCGGTCGGTCTATGGCGGCACCACCAACGGCACGTTCTTTCGGAAGGGCGACTGGGTAGCGGTGTTTCAGCCACGTAAGCGGGTGACGCGCCGGGGCTGGGTGACCGGGCTGCCCACCCCTTGTACTCCCAAGGTGGCCGTCCACGATGCCACCGGCAAACGCCTCGACTAGTGTCCTGAATTGCTAATTCGCTTGCAATAGTTTGCGAGGGCCGCGAGGATTTGGTCGGCCGTCTTCACCCAGACATAGGGCCGGGGATGGTCATTCCACGCCGCGATCCACGCCCGGATGTCC
>JAJZWV010000018.1 GCA_021846505.1 Bacillota bacterium | reverse complement strand
GCTCGCTGGTGGCGCTTGGGGGATGGGGGATGGCGGCATGGGCGGCCTGTGCGCTGTTTTCGCCCGCCGGGCTGCTGCTGCCGCTGGCGGTGGCAGCAGCAGCCCGGCGCCGCGGGCGGTGGTCGCGCGAGGCAATGGCAGCCGCGGCCCGCGCGGTGGGCTGGGGTCTGGCCGCGGCAGGGATCGCGCGGCCGTCGCCGTGGTGGCGGCGGGCGTGCTGTAGCCGAAAAGAAGCCCGCGCCATGGCGCGGACTTCTTGAATGGGGGGCTAGCGGCGGCGGGCGCCGCCCAGAAACAGCATCAGGAAGTACATGAACAGGTTGACCACGTCCAGTGCCAGCCCCAGGCCCAGATAGGCCGCTAGTCCATCATTGGGCCCGTATGCCATCGCCTGCCGCATGCGGCTCAGGTCCACGACCAGATACAGCTCAAATACCCCGATGCCAATCAGCGACCACAGCGGCGAGGTGACCAGCCCGGTGGCCGACCCCACAAACATCGCCAGCACCTGGGTGATCAAGAGGCCCATCAGCGCGACGAACGCCAGACCCGACAGCTTGCTCAAGTCCCACGGGCTTACGTACGCAATGGCGGCCGTGACCACCAGTGACCCGGCAACGGCCACAACGGCCGAAAGCACGGCCGGCGGTGAGACGGTGAGGCCGTACGCCAGCGCCAGGCCCAGAAAGGGGCTGACGACGAGCATCATCACGCCGCCCAGCAGCAGCTCCTTCTTGACGTTGCCGATCGCGCGGTTGAGCGCTGCCGACAGGACAAATACCAGCACCAGCATCGGCAGCCAGGCAATCGACCCGGAGCTGGCCATGACGCTGTAAAATCCCGTCGCAATCGTCGCAAACGCCCCTGCGGCCGCCACGAGCAGGTAAAGGGCCATGTATAGCAAGGTGGAGCCCATGAGGCTGCCCGTCAGGGACCAAGTCGAGCCATTCTGCGCAAAGTAGTACCCGCGCGCCTGGCTGGGGCTCATGGGCCGAGAGCGGCCCGGCGACCTCCATGCCATATCCAACCGCCTCCTCAAAAAAAGGCTCGTTCTCTCGCTATTTATACCACGAATCGCCTCCGCGCAATCAAGGTGTGGCTGGGAGGGCGCTGGGAGTATGCTGAGAACGTTTTTCCACCAGCGTCACTCGCTCCACAGCAGGTGTGCCGCATTGTCTACCAGCACTTGGCGGCGAACCGGATCGGGCAGCTCCAGCGCGTCGAAGTCGTCCAGCTGGCGCATCAAATTGAACATGGGGAAGTCGGTGCCAAACAGGAACTGATGAGAAAGGCGGGTGCGCAACTCCCGCAGCACCTCGTCCGGCAGGTAGCGGACACGCCATCCCGAGATGTCAATGTATACGTTGGACTTATGCAGCGCCATGGCCAGCGCCTCCAGATGCCACGGCCACCCCACGTGGGCCAAAATCACGCGGAGCGTGGGAAACTTTGCGGCCCAGGCGTCCAGCCGCATCGGCCGGGCCGCGTCGAGCGGCAGTCCTTGGCCACCGGGCATGCCCGCGCCAACGCCGCTCGTGCCCGTATGCACGATGATGGGGAAACCCAGCTCCGCGGCTGTGCCGAAAAACGGCTCCCAGCGCTCCTCGTCGGGCAGGAACCCCTGCATGGTGGGATGCAGCTTCAGCCCGGAAAGTCCGAGGCGCGCCATCTGGTGGAGGCGGGCCAGCGCATCGGGACGGGCAGGATCGACGCTGCCGAAGCCTGTAAACACATCGGGATAGTTGGCGGCAATTTCCGCGACGCGCTCGTTGGTGAGCGGCGGCCGCCCGGTGAAGCGCTCTGCATCCCAAGCCAGCAGCATACCGTGCACTCGCGCGGACCGATATGTGTCCACCATGGCCTCCAGCGGACTGGCGGCCAGTGTTGTGCGAAAGTAGCGCTCCACCGATGCTTGGTATGGCCCCATGGAGGCCTGCACCCACTCTTCGGTGGCCAGGTGCACGTGCGCGTCAATGGCCCGGAGCTGCTCGCGGTGCTTCAGATCGACAGCGTTGGCCGCCCTCATTTTGTGCCCTCCCCTTCGTCGGAAGTTTTCGCGGCCGCAAGGGCCGCGGGGTCCAGGTTAAAGACGGCCATGCGCAGCTCGGTCATCTCCTCCACGGCAAAGCGAGGGCCCTCGCGGCCCTGCCCACTCTTGCCCACGCCGCCGTAGGGCATTAAGTCGGCCCGATACGACGACGTGTCGTTGATCACCACGCCGCCGACGGACAGGTGGCGGACCGCGTGCCACGCTCGGTGGAGGTCTTGGGTAAACACTCCCGCCTGCAGTCCGTATTCGGACTGGTTGACCATGGCGACGGCTTCCTCGAAGCGCGCGTAGGGCATCAGCACGGCCACCGGGCCAAACACCTCGTCAGACACCACCCGCATCGTGGGGGCGGTGCCGGTGAGCAGCGTCGGCGCCATCATGGCGCCGGCCCGGGTGCCGCCCGCCACCAGCTGGGCCCCGCCCGCCAGGGCTTCCTGCACCCACGCCTCGACGCGCTCAGCCTCCGCCTCGCTGATGAGCGGCCCCACGTCGGTGTCGGGATCCAGCGGGTTGCCGACCACCAAACCGGCGGTGGCTTCCGCGATGAGATGCTGAAACCGGTCAAACACCGGCGCGTGAACGTAGATGCGCTGAACCGAGATGCAGGACTGGCCGGCCTGCGCAAAGGCCCGGCGAGCCAGCAGCTGGGCGGCTGCCGGCAAGTTGGCGTCTTGGTGCACAATGTTGCCGGAGTTGTTGCCCAACTCCAGCGTGACGCGCTTTTGACCCGATGCCGCTTTGATGGCGAATCCTACCGGGGGGCTACCTGTAAACGTAATGAAGTTGACGTGTGGATTCCGCACTAAGGCGTCGCCCACCTCGGCTCCGGACCCCACGACGAGGTTGAGCCACCCCGCTGGCAGGCCGGCAGCGGCAAAGCGCTCCACCAGTGCCACCGCCGACAGCGGCGTGGTGGTGGCGGGCTTCAGCACGACCGCATTGCCGGCGGCGATTGCGGGCGCCACTTTGTGGCACACCAGGTTCAGCGGAAAGTTGAACGGCGTAATGGCCGCCACCACCCCCACCGGGACGCGCAGGTAGAGGCCCACACGGTGCTCGCCGCCGGGAGAGGCGTCGAGGGGCACGGTTTCGCCATGGAGCGCCAGCGCGGCGTGCCCAGACAGGCGCACCGTCTCCACCGCACGGTCCACCTCGGCCCGCGCGTCTTTGAAGGGCTTGCCGCTCTCCTGCACGATCAGCCGCGCGAGGGCATCGCCATCTCGGGCGAGGCTCACGGCCACGTGCTCCAGGATGGCGGCCCGCTGCCGCGGGGGAAGGGGGGTCGCGGCCGCCGCCCGGGCTGCGGCCGCCGCGCGGTCCACATCCGCCGCTTTGGCCCCGGCCAAGGAGCGGAGTTCGGCGCCGGTAAATTTGTCGCGGACCAAAACTTGAGCGCTGCTGGCTTCCCACTGCCCGTTCACATAAAGGCCGGTTGCTGAGTCGCTCACTCGATCGCCTCCTGACGCCCGGTGGCCGCTAGGTCTCCCCCGGGTCTCTCCGCCATTGTACCTGTGCGGGACGGCCCTGGCCGAGCCACTTGCGGAGGGGGCGAATGCGGTAACATAGGGCCGCTGGATCCGAAACATACACAGGGAGAGGGGACCGCTCAATGGCCAGTGCTAACCCAAGCGACCGCTCCGAAGCGGCCTTCACTTACATAGGAAAGTCGCGCCACCGCGAAGATGGACCGGCGAAGCTGGTGGGGGCCGGCGGCTACGTCGCGGACCTGGACCCTGCGGGCAGCTGGTACGCCCATTTGGTGCTCAGCCCCCACCCTCATGCCCGCATCCGCGGCGTTGATACGCGGGCCGCCGCTGCCGTCGCTGGGGTGAAGGCAGTCTACCTGGGCGATGCGCTCCCGGAGGCCGACTTGCTGGCTGAGAGCGAAGTGTTTTATGCCGGGGAGCCGGTCGCGGTCGTGGTGGCCGACGATCCGGCGGTCGCGGAGGATGCCGCCGAGCTGGTGGAGGTGGACTATGACGTGCTCCCGGCGGTGGTGGACGCCGAGGCCGCCATGCGGCCCGACGCGCCCTTGGTCCGGCAGCTGGAGGACACAGCCGGGCGTGCCGATGCCGGGGCCCACGGGGACGCGGCCGGCGGCAGTGCCAAAACGGAGGAGCGGCCGAACAATGTGTCGGCGGTCGTGAAGTATCGGCGGGGTGATGCGGAGGCGGCGCGCGCCGAGGCGGACGTGTCCGTGACCCGGCGCTACCATCTGCCGCCGCTGTATCAAGGATTTTTGGAGACGCATGGGTCCAGCGCCCACGCAGAGCGGACCGGCGAAACCACGATTTGGACCACGACGCAGGGGCAGTTCATGGTGCGCAACGCGGTCAAGCGGCTGCTGAAGTTGCCTGACTATCGCGTGCGGGTCGTGGGAGCCACGGTGGGTGGTGGGTTTGGCGGGAAGGGCGTGCTGCTGGAGCCGCTGGTGGCCACGCTGTCTCAGCGGCTGGGGCGGCCGGTGGCCATGCTCCTGGATCGCCAGCAAGACATTTTGGTCAACAATCCGGGACCAGCGGCGGACATCGAGGTCACGCTGTCGGCGCGGTCGGATGGCACCCTGGTAGCCATTGAGGCGCGGCTCGTCTTTGACAACGGCGCAGAGCGGGGAGGCTCGGCCGGCATTGCGTGCCTCATGCTGGCGGGCACCTATCGCTGCCCCAATCTGGACGTGCTGGGCTACGACGTGATGACCCACAAAGTCCCCATCGGCGCGTATCGAGCCCCGGGAGCCCCCCAGGGGTACTTTGCCCTGGAGTCCGCCATGGACGAGCTGGCGGGCACCCTGCACATGGATCCACTGCAGCTGCGGCTAAAGAATGCGGTGCAGGAGGGGGACGATCGGCCGGACGGCCGCACGTGGCCGCGGATTGGTCTCCTGGAGTGCCTGCGGGCAGCGGCGGCCCACCCGTTTTTCGAGGAGCCGCTGGGGCCGAATGAAGGCATCGGCGTGGCGGCCGGCGGCTGGGGCGGGGGCTTGGAGCCAGCGGCGGCGGCCTGTCAGGTGACCTCAGAGGGGCGGCTGGTGGTGCAGGTGGGGTCCATTGACATCACGGGCACCAATACCACATTTGCCCTGATTGCGGCGGAAGAGCTGGGCTTGTCCCCGGATGAGGTGCATGTCCAGTTTGCAGACACCGCCCACGCGCCATATGCTGGCATGGCCGGCGGCAGCAAAACGACCTACACGGTGGGCTTGGCCGTGGCCGAGGCCGCCAAGGCGGTGCGCAAGCAAGTGCTGGAAATTGCCGCCGAGCGGCTGGAGGCCGCCGTGGAAGATTTGGACATGGCCGACGGCGCCGTGCATGTGAAGGGCGTGCCGGGCCGATCGGTGACCCTGGCTGAGATTGCGCGCGACACGGCCCGGTTTGGCGGGCGCACGGCTCCCTTGATTGCCGAGGGGCGCAGTGCGGTGACCAAGAGCGCGCCCGGATTTGCAGTGCACGCGGCACGCGTGGCCGTGGATCCCGACACAGGCGAGGTGCGGGTCACCGGCTACCTCGCGGTGCAGGATGTAGGCCGGGCGCTGAATCCAAAGGAAGTCGAGGGGCAGATTCTCGGTGGGGTGGCGCAGGGCATCGGGCGCGCGCTGTACGAGGACTTGGCCTATGACAGCACGGGCCAGCCAGTGTCCACCAGCTTCTTGGACTATCAGATGCCGACGTTTCACGATGTGCCGCGGGTGGACATTGTCCTGGTGGAAGTGCCCGCCGAGCAAGGCCCCTACGGGGCCAAAGGGGTGGGGGAGCCTCCCGCCATTCCAGGTGCGGCGGCCGTCGCCAACGCCGTCGCGGCGGCCACGGGCCGGAGAGTGGCCACCCTGCCCATCACGCCCGAGCGGGTCCTGGCGGCCCAATAGTGCTCCCGTCGAAAAGGCAGCGGCGCCCCTTTTAGGTGGGGGCGCCGCTCAGCGTTCGGACGCGTGATCGCCGATCCAGCCGGCGAGCGCGGCCAAGCTAATCAGTGCTCCCGCCAGCACTGGCACTAGGAGAGGGGCCGCCCAGGGATTGCCGCGAGATGGCAGCCAGCCAGCCCACAGCGGCGAGAGGGCGACAGCCATCCCCCCGGCCATCGCGATGGCTAAGATCCAGCGCATCACCGCGGGCTCCTGGGGTCCGCCGGGGCGATGCCCAGCTCGTCCAGGGTGTGGCGCGCCAGCTGCTCCAGCTGCCGGGCCCGGTCCAGGGGGGCGGGGGAGTCTTGCGGCGCGGCCGCCCGCTCCGTGTGGACAAGGGTCCGCACTCCCGCCGCCAGAGGAGCGGGGCGGCGGCGGTGGAGGGTAGCGATGCCCGTGAAAATGGACCAGGCGGCCGTGGCGGCTCCCATCCAGACGCTCCCATCCGTCGCCGGCACCCAAGGGGCGCCGGCGGGTTGGTATCTCAGCCAAAACGGGGCGGCCAGCAAAGCCAGGGCGGCCCATCCCATCAGAACCGCGCTGGCCATGGGCCACGGGCTGCCTCGCCGCTGTGGTGGCAGCGCCATGTTGGTGTCCTCCCTTCGTCGGCCTGGCAAGGCCGTGCGCGTCGGATCAGTCCGGGTGCTCGGTGCCGGTATCCTCGTGCTCGTCGCCCTCGGCCTCGCCCCGCGCCTTTCTGTGGGGCACCGGTCCGTGTGCGCCGGCGGGGCGCCTTGGGATTGGGCCAGGGCGGCGGCCTCCGCCGCGTCATCATAAATATACTGCTTGCCTCGCAGTGCGGAGGCAAGAGTCGCCACGCCGCTCATGGCGGCGGCAAACAGGAACACGACGCGCAGCGAGGCCATGAAGGCGCCGGAAATGAGCGTGGGAAAGAAGTGCACCGACAGCAGCGTGGACCGGGCCGCAGCCGGCAGGTGTGACAGCACCGGCGCAGGGATGACCTTTGCCAAGGGATTGAAGCCCAGCAGGGCCGAAAACAGCACCTCCATGGGCGGCAAGTGGGATAGCTTGGCCGCCACAGCCGTGGGCAGTCCGGCGTGCATCAACCCGGACGTCAGGGCGCCCGGCAAGTGCGTGGCCATGTTGGTGATGACGATGGTGAAGAAGGCACCCATCGACAGCATCATGCCGGCGTTCATAAACGTCGCGAGCGTGCCGGAGGCCACCCCTCTGTAGCGAGCGGGTACTGCGCTCATGATGGACGAGCTGTTGGGCGAGGCAAACAAGCCCATGCCGATCCCCACCATGAATATGTAAAGCGCGAACACCCAGTAGCTGAAGTCGGCGTGCAGGGTGCTGAGCGCAACGAAGCCGGCGGCACTGACCACCATGCCGACGGTGGCAAACCAGCGGGAGCCGTACCGGTCGGACAGCCGCCCGGAAATGGGGCCCGCCACGAAAAAGCCGACCATCTGCGGGATGGTGTCGATCCCCGCATCCAGCGGCGTGTTGGCAAAGGACACACCGTGGAGTGGCAGCCAGATGCCCTGCAGCCAGACGATGACCATGAACTGCAGGCCTCCGCGAGCCACCGCCGCCAGCAGGCCGCTGATGTTGCCGGCAGCGAAGGCGCGATTGCGAAACAGGTTGAGGCGAAACATCGGATCCGGCACCTGCGACTCGATGACCATAAACGCCACCAACAGCGCCACACCGCTGATGAGCGACCCTATGACAAGTGGGTTGGACCACCCGGTGGCGTGCGGGCCATAAGGCAAGATGCTGTACGTGAGGCCAATGAGCACGCCCAGCAGGCCCAGCCCAAACGTGATGTTGCCAGGCCAGTCGATGCGCCTGGACTGTCGCGCGACCGCCGTCTCCCGGAGCGCGACGTAGGCCCAAATGGTGCCGGCCAGGCCGACCGGGACGCTGACCAGGAACACCAGCCGCCAGTCGACTACCGATAGCAGTCCCCCCACCACGAGGCCAATGATGCCGCCGCCGATAGCGGCAATCTGATTCAGCCCCAGGGCAAGTCCACGCTCCTCGACGGGGAAGGCATCGGTCAAAATTGCCGCACTGTTGGCAAAGAGAAAGGCGCCGCCAATGCCTTGGATGAATCGAAAAATCGTGAGCTCCCACTCTCCCGCTACGCCCACGCCCGGCGTCAAGAATAGGAGAATGGATCCGAAGGTAAAGACCGCGAAGCCCATGTTGTACAGCTTCACGCGTCCGTGGGCATCGGACAGGCGCCCGAAGGACACCAGCAAAATGGTGGTGGCCACGTTGAAGCCCAGCAGAATCCACAGCAGCAAGCTGGTTTGACTGGTCTGCAGCGGATTCACGTGCAGCCCCCGGAATATCGCCGGCAGCGAAATTATCAGGATGGTCCCGTTGATGGCGGCCATCAAGATGCCCAGCGTGGTGTTCGACAGGGCGATCCACTTGTAGTCCACGCGGTGGTGCCAAGCGCTATCCGCTGTGGGCGATGGCGGAGATATCGATTGACGGGACAAAATGCTGCGCTCCTTTCGCACCAACCCATCACCAGGTACGCCCAGCGAGGCTGCAGCGGCCTAGGGTGCGCCCTCTGAGGGATCGGCGTTGGCGAGCTGGCGCACTTGCGCCACCAGCGCCTTGAGCCCCGCGTGCAAATCGCGCCGGGCGTCTGCGTCCATCTCGCGAATGCCCCGAAACAGCGGGTTCTCCAGGCCGAGGTTCAGTGTCCCAAGGGTATCGCGGCCCGCGGCGGTGAGGGCCACCACCACGGTGCGCCGGTCCTCCTGGCCGGTAGCGCGCACCACCAAGCCCTGCGACTCCAGGCGCCCCAGCACGCGCGTCAGGGATGCGGCCTGGATGCCCAGGCGCCGGGCCAGCTCGCCGGCCGTGAGGGACTCCTGCTGCAACTTCTTCAGGCAGTGCAACTGGGTCAGCGTGAGCGAGTGCGCCTGCCACAATTCAAACAGCAGCGGCTCGGCCTGACTCACCACGGCCAGCACCAGGCGGGTGGTGTCGGCCACCGTCGGTGCGGATCCGGTGGATGGCGGAGCGTCTGGCACTGTCTGCACCTCCCGAGGACCTTTCAAGTGCGTGTCGTTAGGACAATATTATAATGGCTATCAAGCAAACGGCAAGTCGGCTGGGGACGCCGGCAGCATGCTGGTATCATCAGGGGTGAGTCGCTCGCCCCTTGTGGAGCGCTCTTATATAGAAGGGGGCCTGCGCGTGTCGCCGCATCCCACTCACCTGATTATCTTTGACTTGGACGGCACGGTCCTGGACGGGCACGGAGCCGGGCATGCCGCGATGGAGCGCGCTTTTCGCGAGGTGGTGGGCCAGCCCGGCGAATTTAGCCACCTCGACTTCGCCGGGCGAACCGACCCGGCCATGCTGCATTTGGCGGCCGAGCGGCTGGGCATCACGATTTCCGCGGAGCAGTGGCCCCGCCTGCTCCGGGCCTTTGTGGCCGCGCTCCAGGCCACGGCCGGCGCGACCCAAGCCCTGCCGGGCGTGCCCGCTCTCCTCCGGCAGCTGGCCCGAGACCCTCGCGTCGGCCTTGGTGTGGGAACGGGCAACGTGGAGGAGGGCGCGGCCATCAAGCTGGCGGCGGCCGGATTGGCGGGCCTGCTTCCCGTCGGAGGCTACGGCAGTGACGGGGAGTCGCGCGAAGCCATGCTGAGGGTCGCGCTGGATCGCACCCGCGCTTACTATGCCGCGCCGAACGCCCCGGCAGTCACCGTGGGCGACACGCCCCGCGATGTGAATGCCGCGCGTGCGCTGGGCGTCCGCTGCATTGCCGTGGCCACAGGGCGATATGACGTGCCCGCGCTCCAAGCGGCGGGTGCCGACGCGGTGCTGCCTTCGCTGCAGGACCCGCGGGCCTTTTACGCCGAGGTGTCACGGCTGTCGGGCCGCCCGCTGGTGGGGTGAGGCACCGCCACCCGGGCGACCGTGCACCGCGCCACGCACACCAGGCGCTCGTGCTCATCGCGGACGCGAATATCCCACACCATGGTAGTTCGGCCGCGGTGCAACGGCACAGCTTCGGCCGTGAGGGTGCCATCGCGCTTCGCGCGCACGTGGTTGGCGTTGATTTCCAAGCCCACCGCACGCTCGGTGGCGGGGTCGCAGTTGAGCCAGGTGCCGAGCGACGCGGCGGACTCGGCCAGCACCACCGATGCGCCGCCATGCAGCAGGCCAAAGGGCTGATGCACCTGCGGGGTCACGGGCATGGTGGCCACCACACGGTCAGGCGTACACTCTCTAAAAGTGATGCCCAGGGTGTCGTGAATGCCGCCGGCCAGCAGTGCGGGGTCAATGTCATGCCGCTCGTCGCTCATAGTCGGCCTCCTTCGGCCGCGTGGGCCAGTACAACATGGGGCGGGCTCCGCCCGCCACTATAGCGAACAGCGGGCCAGCCGGCCAGGCGGCCGGGGAGGGACGGGCGATGTGGGAGCAGCAGTGGGTGGTGGGGGCAGCGTCTTCGGGTGACGCGGCCGGCTTGGTGCAGGACGCGCTCCGGCAGTGGACGCCCGCCGACACGGCGGCCCCTCATGTGGCCGCCGTGCGGTTTTACCAGGGGACAGATGACGAAGCGCTGGCAAACCAGTATCTTGACGAAGTGGCCGAAATTCGCGATGTGGTGGCAGCGACGCCCCGCGAGGAGCTGGCCCAGCGATTTGGCCGCATGCAGCAGCGGGCCCTGGGCATCCCGCCCCGCCGAGGATGGGTGGTGCTGGCTCGTGAGGGGCCGAGGAGCCCCCGCCCGCTGGATTGGACCCGGCCCGCCGGCCCGCGCTGGGTGGCGGCGGTGCAGTGGGAGGGCGAGCCTCCCCGCTTGGCTGGACCTGATACGGGTTAGTGGGGGCGACTTAGGTTTGACACACGGGGGGCGTTGGCGACGGAGCGGCACGAAACTTGGGCGGACGACATTTCTCAGCTGGACAGTCAGGCGCTGCAGGTGCTGCGGGCCGAAGGGCGCCTGACGGCCCAGGCGCTCTTGCTCGCGTCCGTGGAGCGTGTGAACGCCAGCGGCGTGAATGCGGTGGCCACGCTCAATCCGGAAGCGTGGGCCATGGCAGAAGCTTCGGATCACCGCCAGCGGGCAGGGCGGCTGTTGAGCCCGCTGGACGGCATCCCGCTATTGGTCAAAGACAACATCAACACGGGTGACCAAATGCCCACCACGGCCGGAGCCCTTGCGCTCGCAGGGTGCCGTGCCCCCGCCGATGCCGCTTTGGTGCGGCGGCTGCGGCGCGCCGGGGTGGTGCTGCTGGGCAAAGCTAATCTGACGGAGTGGGCCAACTGGATGGCCCACCACATGCCCAATGGGTACTCCAGTGTGGGCGGCCAGGTAATGAATCCGCACGGGCCTGGCCTCTGGGACGTTGGCGGCTCCAGCTCCGGCAGCGGGGCGGCGGTGGCGGCGGGCTTAGCGACGCTGGCCGTGGGAACCGAAACGTCAGGATCTATCCTGAGCCCCGCCAGCAGCAACGGCATCGTGGGCGTCAAGCCAACGGTGGGCCTCATTAGCCGGCGAGGGATTGCACCGATTTCCTGGAGTCAGGATACGGCTGGGCCCATGACCCGCACGGTGGAAGATGCGGCGCGCCTGCTGGAGGTGCTGGCTGGCCGCGACCGCGGTGACCAGGCGACGTGGGCGGCGCCGCCCGTGCCGAGCTACACGGCCGGGCTGGCGCGGGACGCGCTGGTCGGCCGTCGGCTGGGTGTGCCGCGGCGGGGGTATTGGGAGTGCCTGTCCGGTTCGCGGCGCGCGGCGGCTGAGCAAGCGCTGGCGGCGGCGGAGAAGTTGGGGGCCACGCTGGTGGACGTCGACCTGCCGACATGGGATGACATGCCTGGCCTGGAGGTGCTGCGCTACGAATTCAAGCCCGCGCTGAATGCCTACTTGGCGCGGCGGCCCGAAGTGCCCACCCACTCCCTGGCCGAGGTGATTCGGTTCAACCGCGCGCATGCCGCCACGGCTCTGGCACACGGGCAGGCCGTCCTGCTGGCGTCGGAGGGTACGCGGGGCGATTTGACGGAGCAAGCGTACTGGGCGGCCCGGCGAGACGACTTGCGGTGCTCCCGCACCGAGGGCATTGACCGGGCGCTGGCGGCCGAACAGCTGGACGCGCTGGTGTTTGTCGGAGCGATGGGGGCCGGCATTGCGGCTAAAGCCGGCTATCCGTCGGTCACGGTGCCGGCCGGCGCGACCGCCGAAGGTGAGCCGCTGGGGCTGACATTTACGGGCACCGCGTGGAGTGAAGCGCACCTCTTGGCGATGGCGTTTGCGTATGAGCAGGGCACCCAGGCGCGGCTGGTGCCGAAGCTCCCCCGGTAAATCGCCGCCCGCCGGGTGCATCGGTCGCGGGGAGGCACCCCGGAAGGAGATGCGGGGGTGACATCGTGAGTTTCCGCCAGCGGCACTGGCGGCACGCCTGGTGGCTGGGCTTAGTCGTGTTCACCGGCTTCGCCTTGTACCTCACCACCTGGCGGTCAGCGCTGGGGCCCCTCCTGCCCGTCGCGCAGGATGTTCATGAGTTTGGCGGCATTCTCTATGGCGCCGCCGTGGTGGGGTGGTCGGGTCGGCTGTACCCCTGGCCCGCCCGCCGCGCCGCCGGGGCACCCGGGTTCACGCAGTTTGGGTTTTTCCTGATTGCGGGGCTTGCGGTCACCGGGGTAGGTCTCCTGGTGGGCCCATCGCTGACCCGGGCCATCGCCACGGTGGGCCATGCGGCGTTTGCGGCCGCACTGGTGATTTGGACGGTGTGGCATCTGCTGGCCCACCGGCCGCGCGTCAGTCCCGCCCCGCGCGACGCCACGCCCGCAGGGAATGCGCGGCCAGGGGCGCCAGAGCCCGCCCCGCGCGCGCGCGACGCAAAGCCGGGCATTCCCCGGCGCGCGCTACTGCGCTGGATGGGCGGCGCGGCACTGGCGGTGCCGCTGGTGGCGGCCACGCCGACTCTGCTGGGCATGGTGGGGGGGCGCCTCTTGGGGGCGTCCGGCGGGAGCGACAGCGGAGCGAGGTCGGGCTTTGTGCCCTACACGGTGGTCAATGGCTTTCCGCACGTGGACTTAGCCACGTGGCGGCTGGAGCTGGACGGCTTAGGTCCGTCGCACCGATGGACGTGGCAGGAGTGGCAGCGGGAGTCCATGCAGCATCTCACGGTCAACTTCCGGTGCGTGACCGGATGGGTGGTGCCAGACGTCCGATTTGGCGGGGTGAACTTGGAAGCCTGGCTGCTTCATCATGGGTGGAAGCCGGCGGAGCACCCATGGGTCAACTTCTTCTCGGCCGATGGCGTGTACACTGAGTCCCTGAGCGCCGCCCAAATCCGCCAGCACCAGCCGATTTTGGCCACCACCATGGATGGCCAGCTGCTGCCGGTGGCGCAGGGATTCCCCATGCGGCTGTATGTCCCGCGGATGTACGGATACAAATCCATCAAGTGGCTGAACCGCGTCGAGGTGTCGAGCCGGGAGGAAATCGGCTTTTGGGAGCAGCGAGGCTATCCCGAAAACGCCTACTACGGATCTTACTCTGGCATTTGACCGGGCAGCGAAGGGCAAGGAGGCACGTATGAAGGCAGTAGTGGTGCACGAGGCAGGCGGGCTCGAGCAGCTGAGATATGAAGAGGTGGCAGATCCAGTCGCTGGCCCCGGGATGGTCAGCGTGCAGATCCAGTATGCGGGGCTGAACCGGCGCGACTTGTATGCCCGGATGGGCCAGTACCCCCGGGTGCGCTTCCCCGCGATCCCTGGATCTGACGGCGTGGGGCTGGTGGACGCCGTGGGCGAGGGGGTGGATGCCCTGTCGCCTGGCGACCCGGTCGTCATTTACCCGGCCCTGCACTGGGGGGCTGATGAGCGCGCCCCCAGCCGCGACTTTGAGATTTTAGGGATTCCCACGGACGGCACCTACGCCGAAAAAATTGTGGTGCCCGCCACGAGCGTATTCCCTAAGCCGGGATACCTCACAGGGCCGGAGGCCGGCGCCCTGCCGCTCGTGGGTTTGACGGCATACCGCTGCCTCTTCACCCGAGGGGCGCTCGCGGCCGGCGACACGGTGCTGATTCCCGGAGTCGGGGGCGGGCTGGCTACGATGCTCCTGCTGATGGCAGAGGCGGCTGGGGCCCGAGTGGCGGTCACCTCGTCGCACGACGACAAGCTGGCGCGGGCTCGGGCGCTGGGAGCCGTGGCCGTGGCCAACTACCGCCATCCTGATTACGTCAAGGATCTGCGGGCGGCCGCTCCCGGAGGATATGATCTCATCGTGGACACCCTAGGCGGCGAGAAATTTGGGGACTTAGTGTCCTTAGCGCGCCCAGGCGGCCGCCTGGTGCTGGTGGGCGCCACGGCTGGCCCCGTGCCGGAAGTGGTGCTGCCGCGGATTTTCCTCAAGCACTTGGACCTCCGCGGAACCTCTATGGGTAGCCCACGGGACTTTGCCCGCATGCTGGACTTTTGCCAGCACCATCACATTCGCCCCATCGTGGACCGCGTGTATCTGCTGGCAGCCGTGCGCGAGGCCCAGCAGTATCTGTGGGATGGAGAGCAGTTTGGCAAGGTGGTGCTGGAGGTGGAGGCACCGTGACTGCCGGGAAGCTCGAAGCGCCCAGCATCGCGTTCTAGGGGCCAGGCTCGTAAAACCAGTCCAGCCATCCTGCGCGAGCCACCCAGCGGCCCAGCGGCTGGAGCCGCGGATTCACGACCCGAAAGTGGCGCTGCCCCCAGTGCAGGACGGGCCCTTGGCGCCGCGCGCGGCGGGCGGCCAGCGAAATGACGCGCGGCGCGCTCAGGGCTCCCGCCCGACGGCGCGCCGGCGCCTCCAGCCCTCCTCCGTGGTGCGGGCGGTTCAGCATGCCGGCCACTTCCTTTCCTCATAACGGCCGCCGCCTCGTGGCATCGCGGCTTCGTGACTCGGTTGGTCCGTCTCTTCTTCGACATTACACGCACCGCAGGACTGCGCGTTGGCTCTGCGGCCGGAAAGGAACAGACGTTCGATATAAGAATAAACCGCAGTGCCGTGTTTGTAAAGGCGGCCGAGATTTCAATTCGGCTCACCGAACTTAGGACCATGTGATATCTTTTGTAGGCATGCGCAAGGGAGGTCGTTGTGTGGGTGTGCCAACGTCAGGGATTCAGTTTGTGTTCCGGCTGTCGCTTGAGCGCGACGTAGCTGGGTTTGGGCAGTTGCTGCGGGCCGTGGAAGCGCACGGCGGCGACGTAGTCGCGCTGGACTTGGTGAGAAGTGACGAGCACAACACCGTGCGTGACTTGACCGTGGTGCTGCCAGCCAGCGAGGCGCTGGCACCGCTGCGCACGGCGCTGGGCGCTCTGCCCGGGGTCCATGTGGACAACGTGTCGGACCGAACCTTTCTCATGCATTTGGGCGGCAAAATCGAGGTGCAGCCCCGTGTGCAGGTGAAAAATCGTGAGGACTTGTCGCACGTATACACGCCCGGCGTGGCCCGCGTCGTGCAAGCCATTGCCGAAGACCCCCAGAAGGCGTTTCAGCTGACCCTGAAGCGCAATACCGTGGCCATCGTGACCGACGGCAGCGCCATTTTGGGATTGGGAAACCTGGGGCCGCTGGCCGCGCTGCCGGTTATGGAAGGCAAGGCGGTGCTGTTTAAAGCGCTGGCGGGCGTGGATGCGTTCCCGATTTGCCTCGCGACGCAGCACGTGGACCAGCTGGTTGACACCATTGAGCGCCTGGCGCCGTCTTTTGGTGGCATCAACCTGGAGGATATCGCGGCCCCGAGGTGCTTTGAGGTGGAGGCGCGTCTGTCCGAGCGCCTGGATATCCCGGTGTTTCATGATGACCAGCATGGCACCGCCGTGGTCATCCTCGCCGGCCTGATGAACGCGGCGCGGGTGGTGGGCAAGCCGCTGGAGCAACTACGGGTCGTGGTGTCGGGCGTGGGAGCCGCCGGCACGGCGACGACGGAATTGCTGCTGGCGGCTGGCATCCACGATATCGTCGGTGTAGATCGGGACGGGGCCATCCGCAGAAACCAAGTGTATCCCGAGCGGCCCTCGTGGACGCGCTATGCCCAGATGACCAATCCCCAGGATCGGCAGGGCAGCTTGGTGGATGTGCTGGCCGGCGCGGACGCGTTTATTGGGGTGTCTTCCGGCAACTTGCTGGAGCCGCCGCAGCTGCAGGCGATGGCCAAAGACCCGATTGTGTTCGCCATGGCGAATCCCACCCCCGAGGTGGACCCCGACGGTGCGCTGCAATATGCCGCCGTGGTGGCCACCGGGCGCTCCGACTATCCGAACCAGGTCAACAACGTGCTGTGCTTTCCCGGCTTGTTTCGCGGGGTGCTCGACTGCCGTGCGCGGGCGGTGACGGTGGAGATGAAGCTGGCCGCAGCCCGCGCGCTGGCAGGGGTGGTGGCCCCCGAGGAACTGGCGCGCGACTACATTATTCCCAGCGTGTTCAACCGCCGGGTGGTGGACGCCGTAGCGGAAGCCGTGGTGCATGCGGCCGACGCGGCGGGAGTGGCGCGGCGGACACCAGCCAACATCGGAAGCCACTAGGCGAAGCAGCGCCGCTCATAAAGGCCAAGCCGGCCCCCCGGCTTGGCCTTTCGCTGTGGGCGACCGGTGGGGCGGTGGCCGGGTTCGGGCATGAAGGGTGCTGGCGAGGATCGCGGCAACAGCTCACCAGCCTAAAGGCAAACAAATGGTGGAGACGACGGGATTCGAACCCGTGACCTCCGCGTTGCGAACGCGGCGCTCTACCAGCTGAGCTACATCCCCACATTAACGGTAACGGTGCGGCGACTGCGCGGCACATGGCCATGGTACCCAAGCGCGGGCCGACCGTCAATGGGCGCCGGCGGGCACGGCCCGCTCGCCGGCGCGCGAAAAAAAACCGACGAGCAAGCAGGGAAGTTGGCCCGCGCACCGAACAAAGTGGGTGAGAGTGGGGTAAAGTGGTGCGAAAGGGGGCGGGGAGCGTGTTGATGGGCCAGTACGGCCACACATTGGACGACAAAGGGCGTCTCACGATCCCCGCTCGCTTTCGCGAGGCACTGGGGGACCGCTTTGTGGTCACGGTGGGGCTGGACGGCTGTCTGGCGGGCTATGCGGCTTCGGAGTGGGAGAGGCTGACCGACCGACTGAAAGACTTGCCCATGACCAATCGAGACGCACGCGCGTTCATTCGGCTGCTGCTGGCCGGCGCCACCGAGGTGGAACTTGACAAGCAAGGGCGCATCCTCATCCCGCCGCGCCTGCGGCAGGAAGCCGGCATAGCCTCGGACGCCCTGTTAGTGGGTGTCGGCTCGCGCCTTGAAATTTGGGCGGCCGATCGGTGGAACGCTTATCAGGAGTCGGTGCATGACAGCTTTGAGCAGACGGCAGAAAAGTTGGTGGATTTTAGCCTATGACCAGTTTTGAACATGTCACGGTCATGCGGGACTCGGCCACCGCCCTGCTGGCGGCAGGCTCGGGCACCGCGTACGTCGATGGAACCGTGGGTGGAGGCGGTCATGCCAGCCAACTCCTGACGATGTTGCCCCACGCCCGCC
Source organism: Bacillota bacterium (assembly GCA_021846505.1). Taxonomy (GTDB): domain Bacteria; phylum Bacillota; class Sulfobacillia; order Sulfobacillales; family JAIMBI01; genus JAJZWV01. The sequence continues at coordinate 36,749 of JAJZWV010000018.1, read as the reverse complement.
TGGTGGGCATCGACCGGGATCCAGCGGCGCTGGCGGCCGCACGGGAGCGGCTGGCCCCGTTTGGCGATCGGGTGCGGCTCGTCCAAGGGAACTTCCGACATCTGGACGCGTTTCTGCCGCCGGCTTGGCAGCCCTGCGCGGGAGTCTTGCTGGATCTCGGGGTGTCCTCGCCGCAGCTGGATGAAGACGAGCGGGGGTTTAGCTACCACAGCGACGCGGTGCTGGACATGCGGATGGATCCGGAGTCAGACCGCACGGCTTTTCGTCTGGTCAACATGGGTGATGTGGCCGAGCTGACGCGCGTGCTGCGCGAATATGGCGAAGAGCGCTGGGCCAGCCGCATTGCCCGATTTATCGCCGAGGCCCGCCGCCGGCAGCCCATCCGCACGACTGGTCAGCTGGTCGAGGTTATCAAGGACGCCATCCCGGCGGCAGCCCGCCGGACCGGCGGGCACCCTGCCCGACGCACCTTCCAAGCACTGCGGATCTGGGTCAACGAGGAGCTGGACGCCTTGGATGAGGGGCTGGAGGCCGCGGGGCGGCTGGTGGGACCGGGCGGCCGGGTGGTGGTGCTGAGCTTTCACTCCCTCGAAGACCGCATGGTCAAGCGGCGATTCCGCGCCTGGGCGGATGCCGAGCGGGGAACGGTGCTGACGCGCCGCCCCCTGGTGGCGAGCCCCGAGGAAGTCGAGCACAACCCGCGCTGCCACAGTGCGAAGCTGCGGGCCTTCGAAGTGGCGGCCCAGAGCCAGCTAGCCCCCGCAGCCCGCTCCACGCATGACTATCAAGGAGTGAATCAGCGACATGGCTACGGCATCTGAACTGAGGCGCGAGGCACGGGCAGAGCCCCGTCCGGCCGCGCCTCTTCGCCCGCGCCCGCGCCCGCGGCGCCGCCTGAAGCGGTGGGTGCCCACCGCGCTGGTGCTGGCCGCGGTGTTCGTCATGGCGGTGGGCACCGCTCTGAGTGGCACCATGCTGGCCCGGACCGGGTTTCAAGTGGACCAGCTGCAGTCGCAGCTCACCAGCGCCCAGCGCGCAAGGCAGGCGCTGCAGGACCAGGTGGTGAGCCTGACGTCGACCCCGCACTTGGCTTATGAGGCTCAGCGCTTGGGGGTGCCGCTGACTCCCCTCGTCCTGACGCGGCCACCCTCACCCGGGGCTTTGCCGGCCGCCGCCCGCCCTCCCGCGCGCCCCGCGGCGAGTCTCTGGAGCCGCGTTGCGGGAACGTTGTCGGCCTGGCTCGCCAAAATCCGCGGCGTGCAGGCGGGGCACGGTGCGACCGCCGGACGTTCTGGCCACCGGGCTCGGACATAGCGTAGGGTGAAGTACCGCCCTGGCGTTCCCATCGGCTGAAGTCGTGTGGGGCGTGCTGGGTGCAGCCCGGCACCGGCGGGTGCACCAAGGGGGCCGCCGGCCTCGGCCGGCCCCCGGGGCGCCAAAGGAAGTACGCACACGATGCAGCAGCGTCCAGGCTATACAATGAGCCGCCGCACTTTGCTGGTGCTGGGCGGGGTGGGGCTGTTTGACCTGTGGCTTGCCGCGCGGCTAGTGATGCTCCAGGGGGCGTGGTCCCCTCATCTCCGGCAGCTGGCGGACAGTGCCCATCTCCGCGGGGTTCCGCTGGCTCCGCTGCGAGGGGATATTCTTGACCGGAACGGCCGGGTGCTGGCAGGAAGCGAGAGCCGGTATTCAGCCTATGCTGTGCCGGGGCAGGTCCAAGATCCGGCCGTGGAGGCCGAGATTTTGGCCGCACTCCTGCACGTGCCAGTGGAGGGTCTGCGGCGGCGGTTGAGCCGTCGGCTGGGATTTGTATGGGTGCACCGTCGGCTCTCCGCCGACGAGGTGGGGGCTCTTCGCGCCCAGGCGGCGGCGCTGCCGGGAGTGCACTTGGTTCCCGAGTCGACCCGGTACTATCCGGAGGGAGAATTCGCGGGCCAGGTGCTCGGATTTACCGGCGTAGACAACCAAGGACTGGCGGGACTGGAGTGGACGTACAACCGGGCGCTGGAGGGCAAGCGGGGATGGATCCTGCGGGAATACGCGGCGACCGGCCAGCCGATTCCTGGCGGCGCCACGCGCATCGATGCGCCGACGCGCGGCAGCACGCTCTGGACCACGCTGGACGAAACGATCCAGTGGATGGCGGAGCATGCCGCGGACGAGGCCCTGGTGCAGCATGGGGCGAAGCGGGTGATGGTGGTCGCGATGGATCCGTCCACCGGCGGCATTCTGGCTTTGGCCAACCGCCCCGGGTACAATCCCAATCGACGGCCCGAGGAGCCGCGGGCGGACCGGGACTACGTGGTGTCGGATGCCATCCCCCCGGGGTCAATTTTCAAGCCGGTCACGCTGGCTGCAGCGCTGCAGTCGGGGGCGGCGCGCCCGTCCAGCGGGTACTTTTGCCCGGGCTACAAGATGGTGCTGGGCCGCCGGGTGAATTGCTGGCGGCGGGGAGGGCACGGCGCCGAGACGCTGGCCGACGTGGTGAAAAACTCCTGCAATGTAGGATTTATGGAACTGGGGCTGGCCATCGGGCGGGACCGGTTTTATCGCTATCTGAGCCAGTTTCAGGTGCTGGGCCCGTCGCACATCGACCTGCCCGGGGAGGGGCGGGGCATCAAGCCGGCGGAGCGGCGGGCCACCGCGCTGGACTTGGCCGTGATGGCGTTTGGGCAGACGCTCACGACCACGCCCATCGCGCTGGCCACTGCGGTTGCCTCGCTGGCCAACGGCGGGGAGCTGATGGTGCCGCATGTGGGGGCGCGCCTGGTGGCGCCCGGGGGCCAATTGGTGCGGGATATCCGCCGCCGCGCCGTGCGCCGGGTCGTCAGCCCCGAGGTCGCGCATCTGGTGCAGCAGATGATGGTGCGTGTCGTGAGTGAGGGTACAGGCAAAAATGCGCAGGTGCCCGGGTATGGTGTGGCCGGCAAGACCGGAACGGCCCAGAAGGTGCTGGATGGGCGGGTGGTCGAGGGGGTTTACCTCTCGTCGTTTGTGGGATTCGCGCCTGTGCCGTCGCCACGGGTGTTGATTTTGTGTTCGATTGACGAGCCCCAGGGTGCGTACTATGGGGGGCAGGTGGCGGCCCCGGTCGTAGGCCGCCTGCTGCGCCAAATCCTGGCGTACTGGAAGGTGCCGGCGACCGAGCGGCCCAAGCGGGTGCCGGTGGGGCAGGCGGCCTTCGTGCCCAATCTCGTGAACTTGTCACCCGACGATGCGAGCCATGACGCCGAGTGGTTCGGGTTTCGCCCGGTGTTTCGCGGGCGGGGATCGACGGTCGTGGACCAGTCCGTGGAATATGGCGGGTACCGGCCAGCGGGTTCAGCCCTCACTCTGACGCTAGGCAGCCGCGCGCGCATATATTTGGACTGGGTGGCGGTCCCGGCGGTGGTGGGGCTGCCGGTGGCTGAGGCGCGGAGCATCGCCTTTGACATGGGGATCAATCTTCATGTAGAAGGGAACCTGGACGGTCGTGTACAGTGGCAGCAGTGGCCCGCGAACCAAGAGGTCCGCGCCGGTGCCACCATGCCGGTGGTGGCCGGGTGATGGTTGCCCTCGCGGCGAGGTGAAAAAGTGAGGCTAATGCGCGAATGACACCCAAGCACGGCGGGCGGCTCTGGCACCCGACCCCGATGGATTTGGCGCAGCTAGGCCAAGCAGTGGGCGCACGCGTCCGCGGGACTGCAACGGTGACCGGGATTACGTACGACAGCCGGCTGGTGGAGCCGGGAGATTTGTTTTGCGCCATTCCCGGCTTCAGGACCGATGGCCATCGGTACATCGCGGAGGCGCGCGCGCGCGGCGCGGCGGCGCTGCTGGTGGAGCGGGTGGACGTGGTGCCGCAGGGCTGCCCCGCCCTGGTGGTGCCCCACTCGCGCATCGGCATTGCCCACGCAGCGCGTGAGCTGTTTGCCGACCCCAGCCGCCAGCTGTGGATGGTGGGCGTCACGGGGACCAACGGGAAAACCACCTCCACGCATTTAATTCGCCGAGTGCTGTTGGCCGGCGGCATCCGATGTGGCGTGATTGGAACGGTTTATACCATGGTGGGATCCGAGACACTGCCGTCGGAGCGAACCACGCCGGAAGCGCCAGATTTGCAGGCGACGCTCCGGTACATGGTGGAGGCCGGGGAGCAAGCGGTGGCAATGGAGGTGTCGTCTCACTCGCTGGCTCTCCACCGGGTGGAAGGGGTTCAGTATGATGTCGGAGTATTTACCAACTTGACGCAGGACCACTTGGACTTTCATCAGGACATGGAAGAATACTTTGCGGCGAAGGCACTGCTGTTCGAGGGGCTGGGCCACCGAGTGTCCAAGGGCCCACAGCGGGCTGTGCTGAATGCGGATGACCCTTGGGCTGGGCGGCTGGTGGGGCTGACCACGGTGCCCATTCTGAGCTATGGCTTTGCACCGTCCGCCGACGTGCGGGCCGAGGCCGTGGAGATTGGCACCTGGGGCAGCCGCTTCATGCTGCGGCTGGCGGACGAGAATCCGACTCCCGTGGCGGTGCCGCTCGGCGGACGCTTCAATGTGTCCAACACCCTGGCGGCGCTGGCTGTGGGCCGGCTCGCGGGCGTGCCCCTGGATCGCATGGTGGAGGCACTGGCGTCGGTGCCCGGCGTGCCAGGGCGCTTTGAGCGCATTGACCAGGGCCAGCCTTTCTCGGTGGTGGTGGATTACGCCCACAGTCCGGACGGATTGATGAATGTGCTCAGCACGGCGCGCGAGCTCACCGCCGGCCGCCTCGTGGCGGTGTTTGGCGCTGGCGGAGACCGGGATCGGTCGAAGCGGCCGCTGATGGGTGAAGTGGTCGGGCGGCTGGCCGAATGGCCCATCATCACGTCGGACAACCCCCGCGGCGAGGATCCCGCAGCGATCCTACAGGATGTGGCCGCGGGGGTGGCGCAGGCGGGGGGCCAGCCGACGCTCATTGTGGATCGCCGGCAAGCCATCTATGAGGCGTGCCGGGCAGCCAAGCCGGGCGATGTGGTCATGATTTTGGGCAAGGGCCATGAGGCGTTCCAAGTGTTTGCTGATCGCGTGGTGCGATTCGACGACCGCCAGGTGGCGCGGGACGCGCTCGCCAGCTTGGGCTACCAGCCATGAAGCTTTCGGTGCGGGAGGCCGCTGCCCGGGCCGGCGGCGTGCTGGGCTCGGCGGCGCAGGAGGCGCGATTTGGCCGCGTCGTGGTGGACAGCCGCCAGGCCGGCCCGGACTCCCTGTTTGTCGCGCTGCCGGGCACACGGACGCACGGCCGCCACTTTGTGCCGGCGGCGCTGGGAGCGGGTGCTGCCGTCCTCATGGCGGGGCCGCTGCCCCCCGAGGTGGACCCGGCCCGGGTGTGGGTCCATGGGGACCCACTTGGCGCCCTGGGGCAGGTCGGGCGCTGGGCCTTGGAGCAGTGCGGCGCGCGCGTCGTGGGCATCACGGGAAGCGTGGGTAAGTCGACCACCCGATCGCTGGTGCACGCCGTCCTGCGCCGCGCCTTCCGCGTGGGGGCCACCCCCGGCAACCTCAACACGGCTATTGGCCTGCCGATGGCGCTGGTCGAGCAGCCGGTGCCCTTGGATTGGTTTGTGGCGGAAATGGCGATGCGCGGTCCGGGGGAAATCAGGCGGCTCACGGCCATTGCGCCCCCCGAGGTGGCGGTGGTCACCAATATTGGCTACGCGCATGTCGGCCAGCTGGGGAGCATCGAAGCGGTGGCGGAAGCGAAGGCGGAGATTTTGGCGGGCTTGGCTCCCGGCGGCGTGGCGGTGCTGAACCGGGCCGATCCGCGCGTGGCCGCCTTGGCGGATCGCGTGCGGGCCCGCATCGTGTGGTTCGGCACGTCTGATGCCGAGGTAGGGGTGGAGGACGTGCGGGCAGAGCCGGGTGCGGTGAGCTTTCAGCTGCGCATGGGCGCCGACGCCGCGCCAGTCCGCATGGCCTGGGACGGCGTGCATCACGCGGCCAACGCCGGCGCGGCGGCGGCTGTGGGATGGGCCTTGGGGCTCTCGCTCCAAGCGGTGGCCGAGGGGCTGTCGCACTCCAGCAGCGATGACAGTCACTTCCGGCGGCGGGTGGTGCGGGGCATCACCATTTTGGATGACACCTACAACGCCAGTCCGGCCTCCGCGCTGGCGGGGCTCGCGGTGCTGGGCGCCGAAGGGGGGCACCGCATCGCGGTGATCGGGGACATGCTGGAACTGGGTCCGGAGGAAGAGAGATTGCATCGGGAGGTGGGCGCCACGGCGGCGCGCTGTGCGGATGTCGTATGGGGGCTGGGCCGGCGCGGACGCTGGGTCGCGGAAGCGGCCCGGGGCGCCGGGGCGGCCGCCGAGATGTTTGACACGGTGGCGGAGTTGGCCGAGGCCCTGCCACGGGCGCTGGCCGCAGGGGACGCGGTGTACCTAAAGGCGAGCCGTGCGGTGGGCCTGGACCGCCTGGCCGCGCGGCTGATGGAGGATCCAGCATGAGTCCCGGGGCAGCGCTGGCGGCGCTGGCGCTGGCACTGGCGCTGGGCGCCGTGCTGGTGCCCGCGCTGAAGCGGCTCGGCGCAGGGCAGACCATTCGCGCCACGGGGCCGGCCACGCACCTGGCGAAGCAGGGGACCCCGACGATGGGCGGCCTGATTTTTCTCCTGCCCGCGGCGGCCGTGAGTTTGGTGGTCTTTCGCGCCTCAGCCACGGTGTGGGCGCTGGTGGTGTTCACGCTGGGATTCGCGGCACTGGGATTTTGGGACGACTACGTCAAAGTCGTGCGCCGCCGCGCGCTGGGCCTGCGGGCGCGCGAAAAGCTTTTAGTGCAGCTCGTGTGGTCGGCCTTGTTTCTGTGGTTTGCAGGCCAGCGCCTGGGCGCGGCGGGGCTCTGGCCGCTTCCGTGGGGGGGCGCCGTCTCCCCCGGCGGCTGGTACTATCCCCTGGGCCTCTTGGTGTTGGTCGGTGCCGCGAACGCCGTCAACGAGACGGATGGGCTCGATGGCTTGGCAGGCGGCACCTCCGTGGTGGCGCTGGGCTTCTTTGCGCTGTTCGCCGCCGCGCGTGGAAGGGCCGCTTCGTCTTCCTACGCGCTGGTGCTGGCCGCGTCGGTGGTGGGCTTTCTGCGGTATAACCTCTATCCTGCCCGCGTCATCATGGGGGACACGGGGTCCATGGCGCTGGGGGCCGCGCTCGGAGCGCTGGCGATTGCCACCCATGCGCCGCTGCTGCTGCCAGTCGTCGGGGGTGTGTTTGTGTTGGAAACGCTGTCGGTCATTATCCAGGTGGTGAGCTTCCGGCTCACCGGGCGGCGCGTGTTTCGGATGTCGCCCCTGCACCATCATTTTGAATTGGAGGGATGGTCCGAAGAGCGCGTGGTGGGGACATTTTGGCTGGCGGCCCTAGCCTTTGCGGTGTTGGCGTGGGTATGATCGGGCCATGACGACGCGATCCACACCCACCCCGGGCCATCCGATGCGCCGCCCTGCGGCCAGCGTGGTGCGGGGCGAGCCGGACTACATTCTGCTCGGCGCCGTGCTGGCGCTGCTGGTGGTCGGCGGGGTGATGGTGCTGTCCGCGAGCGCGTCCGAAGCGCTGGCCCAGCACCAAAGCCCCTATTACTTCTTCGAGCGGCAGATGCTGTGGATCTTGCTCGGCCTAGTGGCCCTGGTGCTGGTGGGGCGCTTCCCCTATTGGAAGTGGTCCAAGTACGGCATGTGGCTCTACGGCGCCAGCGTGGCGGCGCTGTTGGCGGTGCTGGTGCCCCACGTCGGTCTGGATATCAATGGGGCTCGGCGGTGGGTTAAAGTGGGCCCGTTGGCGGTGCAGCCGTCGGAGTTGGCCAAGCTGGCTATGGTGGTGCTGTTTGCCTGGCTCTTGTCCAAGCACCAGGACCGGATTCAGGACTTTTGGCACGGCGTGGTGCCGCACGTGGCGCTGGCATCCGTCGTGTTGGTGCTGATTCTGGCCGAGCCCGACCTCGGGACCACCGTGGTGGTGGGTTCTACGTTCGCGGTTATGCTGTTCGCCGCTGGCATTCGGGGGCGGCACATGGCCGGATTGGCGGCGGTGACCGTGCCGACACTGGCATGGGCGGCTTTGGGGAAAGCCTATCGCCGCCAGAGGGTGCTGGCGTTTTTGGACCCGTGGAAGCACCCGCTCAGCACGGGCTTTCATACCATTCAGGGGCTGTTGGCGCTGGGATCCGGCGGCATTTTGGGCGTCGGGCTGGGGCACTCACTGCAAGCATTCGGATACTTGCCGGAGGATTACACGGACTTTATCTTCGCCATCATCGGCGAGGAGTTGGGACTGATTGGGGCGTGCCTGGTCATCGGCTTGTTTGCCGTCGTGGCTTGGCGGGGCTACCGGATCGCTATGAAAGCGCCGGACACGTTTTCTGCGCTGATGGCGCTGGGCCTCACCACCCTGATTGTGGGCCAGGCCGCCATTAACCTCGGGGTGGTGACCGCCACGCTGCCGGTCACGGGCATCACGCTGCCGTTCATCAGCTATGGAGGCTCGTCGCTGCTGCTGAGCCTGGTGGACATTGGAATTTTGCTGAACATCAGCCGGCACACCACGTAAGCAGCAGCCAATGTCCGGTCGCGTATGCAGAGTCTGGCGCTGGGATCGTGGCGAAGTACGTGAGGGCGAGGTGAGCGGGGAAGCCATGTCGACAGTGGCCGGGCGCCCAATCCGCGTCGCGCTCTCGGGAGGCGGCAGCGGCGGCCACGTCTACCCGGCGCTGGCGGTGGCGGCGCGCCTCCAGGAGGGGCCCTCCCCCGCGGAGGTGACTTACCTTGGAGTCGCGTCCGGGCTCGAGGCGGATTTGGTGCCGCGGGCCGGCGTGCCGTTTGCGCCCATTCACGCGGCCGCGTGGCTGAAGCCTGGGCTGGTGGCTAAGGTGATGGGCGCGTGGCACACCGGCCGCGGCACCTGGGATGCCTGGCGCCTGCTGTCTCGCGTCCGACCCGATGTGGTGCTGACTACCGGGGGATACGTGACCGGGCCGGTCGGCCTGGCCGCGTCGTGGCTCAAGATTCCGCTGCTGGTGCATGAGCAGAATGTGTGGCCGGGCCTCACAAACCGCCTGCTGGCCCGGCGCGCCCAGCTGGTGCTGACCACGTACGCCGAAACCGCCCGGCACTTGCCGGACGGAATCCCCGTGCGCGTCTCGGGATATCCGGTGCGGCCCTCGGTGGCGGAAGCGCAGCGCGAAGAGGCCCGGCGGCAGCTGGGCCTGTCCGTGGAGTGGGTGGTGGTGGCGGCCACGGGGGGCAGCCAGGGGGCGCCGGCGGTGAATGCGCTGATGCGCGGGCTGTGGCCGCTGGCGCTGGCACAGCCCAACTGGTCGGTGGTGTGGGCCACTGGGCCGCGGCGCTTTGACGCGGCGGTGGCGGGTCTGGACCGGGATGCTTCGGATCGGCTGCGGGTGACGCCTTATCTGTATGACCTGGACGTGGTGCTGGCTGCGGCGGACGTGGTGGTGGGCCGTGCCGGAGCGGGCACCCTGGCGGAGGCGGCCGCGCGGGCGCTGCCCCTGGTGCTGGTGCCATCCCCGCATGTCTCTGAGCATCATCAAGAGAAAAATGCCGCAGCGTGGTCGGAGCGCGGCGCCGCGCTGATTGTGCCGGAGTCGGAGGCATCCCGCACCGGACCGGCGGTCGTGGCGGCGCTCATGGATGATGAGCGAGCGCGGCGCACCATGGGGGGGCGTGCCCACGAAATGCACCACGCGGCGGCCCTGGACCGCATTGCTGCGGCGGTCCGTGAGGCCGCGGCCCGGGGGGGGCGCGGATGAGCCAGCCTCTGACCCCAGACGCCGGTTCGCTGGCACCCATCGCCGTGGCGGTGAGTAGGCTGGGGGTAAGTTCGCGCCCTGGCGAGCGGCTAGCCCGGCACACGTCGTTCAAGATTGGGGGCCCGGCCGAGTGCTTTGTGGAGCCGCAAGATGACCAGGAGACGCTGGCCGTGCTGGAAGCGGCGCGCGACCTGGGCGCTCCAGTGCTGGTGATGGGGCTGGGATCCAACCTGCTGGTGTCCGACCGCGGCTTTGCCGGCCTGGTGCTGTCGCTGGCTCGGGCGCACCGCCAGGTGGCGGTCGAGCCGGGCGGCCTGCTGGCGGCCGGGGCGGGGGTTTCGCTGGCGAAGGCGGCGCACACCGCTATGCGCCACGGTCTATCGGGGTTGGAGTTTGCGGTAAGCATTCCGGGCACGGTGGGCGGGGCGGTGGCGATGAATGCTGGCGCCCATGGGCGCAGCACGGCCGACGTGGTCAGCCGGGTGCGCGTGTGGGATCCCTGCCGCGGCGCGGTGGTGCTGCAAGCGGATGAGATGCAGTACGCGTACCGGGAGAGCCGTCTGCAGCAGGAGCCCTGGGTGGCGCTGGACGCGTGGTTCCACCTCGAGTCCGCTTCCACGGCCGCGATTCAGGACGCCATGCGCCGCCACATGGATCACCGGCGGGCGACCCAGCCGGTGGGGGAGAAGAATGCCGGCAGCATGTTCAAGAATCCTCCGGGTGACTTTGCCGCCCGTCTGATTGAAGCGGTGGGGGCTAAGGGGTGGCAGGTGGGAGGAGCCGGCGTCTCGACGCTGCACGCGAACTTTATTGCGAATGACGGTACGGCCAGCGCCGACGACGTACTGACGCTGATGCGGCGGGTGCGCGCGGCGGTACAAGAGCGGTTCGGCGTCGCACTGACTCCTGAGGTGCGATGGGTGGGCCCCCCGGAGGGAGAGGACGGCACAACGTGGGACAATTTGTGGTTGCCGGCGGGCGGCGCTTAGCGGGGGCGTTTGAGGTGTCCGGCTCCAAAAATGCGGCGCTTCCCATTCTGGCGGCCACCACCCTGGTGGCCGCCCCTGTGACCCTCAAGGGGGTTCCGCTGGGCCTGTCGGACGTCCAGCACATGCTGGCGATGCTGCGCGAGTTGGGAGTGAGGGTGGCGCCGGCCAGCCCCAGTCGCGTTACTGTTGATGCCAGCGGCCCGCTGTCGTCGGTCCTGCCTGAGCAGTACACGCGGGCTATGCGCGCGTCGGTCTTTCTCATGGGGCCACTGCTGGGGCGGCTGGGCCGCGTGACGGTGTCGCGCCCGGGCGGCTGCAACATTGGCCCACGCCCGATTGACATGCACTTGAAGGGCCTGGCCGCGCTGTCGGTGCGGTTTGACGACCGGCCAGGCGGCCGCATCGAAGGGGGCGGCGCTTCCTTGCGCGGCGCGGTCATATACCTGGACTTCCCCAGCGTGGGCGCCACGGAAAACGTGATGATGGCGGCAGTGATGGCTGCCGGCGAGACCGTAATCGAAAACGCCGCGCGAGAGCCCGAGGTGGTGGATTTGGCGCAGTTTCTGAATGCCATGGGGGCGGAGGTGCATGGGGCGGGCACCGATCGCGTGTGGATCCGGGGGCAGCTGCCACTCCACGGGGGATGCTATGAGTTGATTCCGGACCGGATCGAAGCGGGGACAGTGGCCATTGCCGCAGCCGTGACGGGGGGCGACGTCACCTTAGCGCATGTGATTCCCGAGCATCTCACCCCGCTCTGGCGCAAACTTACCGACATGGGCGTGGAGGTGCGGCCGTCAGCGGAGGGGATGCGGGTGTCGGCCTCAGGCGACCTGGCGGCGGCGTCGCTGCGCACCGGGCCGCACCCCGGCTTTCCCACCGATCTGCAGCCGCTGATGCTGGCGCTGATGACTCAGGCGGCGGGTTGCAGCACCCTGGTCGAGACCGTGTTTGAAAATCGGCTGCGCCACGCGCTGGAAATGCGCAGGATGGGGGCTAATGTGCTGACCGATGGCCGCATGGCAGTGATTTATGGGCCGACCCCACTGGACGGAGCCGTGGTGGAGGCGACCGACCTGCGCGCCGGGGCCGCCTTGATCGTAGCGGGGCTGGCGGCCCGCGGCACTACGGTGGTTCTAGGCGCCGACAATGTGGCCCGCGGCTACGAACGCTGGGCCGAGCGGCTGTCGGCGCTGGGGGCCGACGTTATCCTCGACCCTTAATCGGCCGCGGGTCGCCATGCTATACTCCTTCCAGCCGGGAAGCTTGGGAGTGTATCTACACGTGGTTCCGCCGACCGGGCCAGCGCCCACATCCACCGCATCGCCTGGGCAGGGGCGGGGTTTCGCCCCGGATGCCCAGGGAGCGCGCGCCGCGTGCGGCCCGTCGCGTGCGCTCGCCGGCGTGATGGCGCTCCTGATGGGGGTGCTGGCGTTTTGGTTTGTGCAGCAGTGGCGGCTCCAAAACCTCATTCAGCAGACGGCGGCGGCGCGTGAGGCGGCCTCTCTCACGCAGCTGGTGCAGGCGAGCCTGGCGCAGGATGCGGCACTGCAGGCCCGGCTGGCCACGGTGCGGCAAGACGCGGCTGCCGCCCCCTCGCCGCCGCTCCAGCAACTGCACCAGCGCGTGCGCGCGGCGCAGGTCCACGCCGGCTTGGCGGCGGCGTCCGGCCCTGGCGTGACGGTGGTGCTGCGTGATGCGGCGCGCCCTGCGTTTCCCGGCGAGCCCGCCCAGCTGGAGCTGGTCCACGACCAGTATGTGCTGCACATCGTCGGGCTGCTGGCGGCAGCCGGAGCCCGCGCTATCTCCATCGCGGGTCAGCGCTACGTGGGCACCACGGCGATTTACTGTGCGGGGCCCACCATTAGCGTGAACGGCGTGACCACCGGGTCGCCCTTTGTCATCCGCGCGGTGGGCCAGCCCACGGCTTTGCTGGCGGCGCTGGCGGGCGACCCCGATGTGCAGGGGTGGAGTCAGTTGGTAAGCATTCAGTTCCGGCCGGCGCCGTTGGTGGTGGTCCCCGCCCTGTCAGCCGCCCCGGTGCTCTCGTGGCTGGTGCCGGGCGGCCGGCTACCCACGCGCACGGGGCCACCGGCGCGATGAGCCAAGCGGCGCGCCGGGAGTAGGCAGGCAAGCAGGAGGAGGCGGCGCCGCATGATATGGATTGTCTTAGTGGGCCTGGGTCTGGGGATGCTGGTCGGGCTGGCGTTTCCGGTCGTGCTGCCCGGCGCCTTTGCCCACTACCTGTCCATCGCATTGCTGGCCGCCCTCGACTCGGTGTTTGGTGGCCTGCGCGGCAGCTTGGAGCACCGCTTTGATGCAGTGATTTTTATCACCGGGCTGGTATCCAACGCCATCTTGGCTGCGGGCCTGACGTATGTCGGTGATAAGTTGGGCGTGCCGCTATATTATGCCGCGCTGTTTGCGTTGGGCTTTCGGATCTTTCAGAATCTAGGGGCGATCCGCCATTTGCTGCAGGATCGGTGGCGCTCCCGGCACCCGGCCGAGCGCACGATGTCGGGTTCCTGACGCGGACGGGCGTTTCCAATTTTCCCATGGCCGGCTGGGCAGGGAATCATGGCCGGGGCCGCGAAGTCAAGCGGGGAAGCGGGAGGAGGCCGATATGCCGAGGCGCCAGATTGTGTTGGCGGTGGACGTGGGGTCCACCAAGGCCGCTGCGCTCGTGGCCGAGGCTCGCTCCGACGCGGATCTGTCGGTATTGGGTATTTCGGCGACGCCCATTATGGGCGTGCGGCGAGGCTTGGTTGTGGATGCGGAGCGCGCCGCCCAGTCGGTCCGGGACGCCGTCAACCGGGCCGTGTCGATGGCCGGGGTGGAGCCGGTCGACGTGGTGGCGTCGGTCAACGGCGACCATTTGCAGGGGATGGAGAGCCGGGCGTCGGTGGAAGTGCGCGGGCGCTCCGTGCATGAGACGGACCTGGATGCCCTGACCGCTCGGCTGGCGCGTGCCTCGCAGGCGTCAGGCCAGGAGGTGATTCGCCTCATTCGCGGCGCGTATCAGCTGGACGGCTTGATGTCCCGCGGCAGTCCGGTGGGGCTGTCGGTGCAGGAGCTGTCCGTGGATGCGCTGGTCGTGAGTGCGCAGGTCCAGGTTTTGCGGAACCTCCGGCGAACGCTGCAGATGGCCGGGATGTCGCACATCCGGTGGGTCCCTGCGGGGCTGGCGGCTTCCGTGGCCGCGCTGTCGGAGGACGAGCAGCAGCTGGGGGTGGTGCTGCTGGACGTCGGCGGGGGCACCACTCAGGTGGTGGTGTGGCGCCAGGGTGTTCCGCGCCACTTGGCCGTTATCCCAGTAGGCGGTGAGCTGGTGACCTCGGACCTGGCGCAGGGCTTGGGTATCGTGGCGGGCCAAGCGGAGCGCCTGAAAGTTGAGCGGGCCCGCCTCGGCGAAGAGAGCAATGGTATGGTGGAGTTGAAGTCGGTCAACGGACAGGCCGTTAAGCTTATTCAGGAATCCGAGATTGGCGAAATCGTCTCAGCGCGGATGGACGAGTGGATGGGGCTGGTGGAGCGGCGGCTGGCCGAGATTTCTTGGTCCAAGGGCCCGCCGGGCGGTGTGGTGCTGGTGGGAGGCAGCTCGCTGCTGCGGGGACTGCCCCACCGCATTGAGCGGGCGTGGGGATGGCCGGTCCGGCTCGGCGCTCCAACGGGATTGGCGGGGCTGTCGGACCTGGCAAAAAGCCCCGGCCATGCGGTGGTGGTGGGACTGGCCCGGGTGGGCCTGCAGGATGGCTTGGGATTCGGGCGCGAGACATTGTGGTCGCGGCTGATGCAGGCATGGTTTCGAACGTGGGGCTAAGCCCGAGCGAGGGAGGACGCCGGAATGCTGGAGTTTGATCAGTCGGCCGAGAATTTTGCCGTCATCAAGGTTGTGGGCGTCGGGGGCGGCGGAACCAACGCTGTCAACCGGATGATTCAGGCCGGGCTGAAAGGTGTGGAGTTTATAGCGATCAACACCGATGCCCAGGCGCTGGCCCTATCCCAAGCCGCCTCGCGGCTGCAAATTGGCTCCAAGTTGACCAAGGGCCTCGGCGCAGGCGCGAATCCCGACATTGGGAACAAAGCCGCTGAGGAGAGCCGGGACCAGCTGGCAGAGATGCTGCGCGGCGCCGACATGGTGTTTGTCACCGCCGGGATGGGCGGCGGCACGGGCACGGGGGCGGCCCCGGTGGTGGCCGAGGTGGCCAAGGAAGTAGGTGCGCTGTCCGTGGGTGTGGTGACCAAGCCGTTTACGTTCGAGGGCTTGCGCCGGGCCCAGTATGCGGACGCTGGCGCCGGCAACTTGAAAAGCAAGGTGGACACGCTCATCACGATTCCCAATGACCGCCTGCTGCAGGTGGTAGAGCGCCGCACCAGCATCATGGATGCGTTCCGCATTGCGGACGACGTGCTGAGGCAGGGCGTCCAGGGGATTTCGGACCTGATTGCGGTGCCTGGGCTCATCAACCTGGACTTTGCCGACGTCAAGACCATCATGTCAGATATGGGGTCCGCGCTCATGGGCGTGGGCGTGGCCCAGGGAGAAAATCGGTCCCAGGTAGCGGCCAAGGCCGCGATTTCCAGCCCTCTGCTGGAAACGTCGATCGATGGCGCCCGGGGTGTGCTGCTGAACATCACCGGCGGTGCGGATCTGTCGCTGTACGAGGTGAATGAAGCGGCGGAAATTGTAATTCAGGCCGCCGACCCCGAAGCCAATATTATTTTTGGGGCCGTCATCGATGATTCGCTCCGCGATGAGGTGCGGGTGACGGTCATTGCGACGGGATTCTCGGGAGAGCGCGGGGCGCGGGCCCAGGAATACCCGGCGGAGCGCCGCGATGCCCCCGAGGTCGAAGTCAAGGCGTTTTCCAGCGACGAGCTGGATATTCCCGCGTTCCTGCGGCGGCGCAGCTAGCGGATAGCAGCGGCAGACGGGGGCAGAGTTGCCCCCGTCTTGCTTTGCGCGGGCAGGCGGAAGGCCGCGCCTCCTGTCGGACATCTGTGGGCGGGCCCTTCGGAACCCGACACATCCTGAGCAGCAAAGCTCCTACGATCCATCTCGGGGACGCTGGGTGGTCCGGCGAGGGAGGGGGCGAGACGTGCTGAACGGAGACGCGGTGACCGCGGGCGCGGCGGCGCTGAGCTATCTGGCCCTGCGCACCGCCTCCCATTGCATCCCTGGCACGCCCTGGCGCCCCGGGCGCGGCCTCTTGGCCGCGCTGGTGGGCACGGGGGCGCTGGTGCTTCTGCTGACCGGTGCGCTCGCGGCATCGGCGCTGTGGATGCTGGCGGTTCCGCCGGCCATGTGCGTCGTGGCGTTTCCCCATTTGGGGCGGGCGCGCTGGGTGCGGGTCGTGCTGTGGACTTATGCCGTGTTGGTGGCACTGGCCGGATTGCTGATTGTCTTGATGAGTCTGGGCGTGGAGGCGACCGCGGCGATGGCAGCTACGGCGGCGGTGGTGTGGGGCGGATCGCGGTGGCTCGCCCGTGAAGCGCAGCGGCCTTGGGCAGTGCGCCTGGGGCTGGTGCGCGTGCGCCTCTGGGTGGAAGGCGCGGTCATCGACGTGCAGGCACTGGTGGATACAGGCACGCGGCTCCAGGACCCGGCGACGGGCCGGCCCCTCGTCGTGCTGGCAGCCGAGGCCCTGGGGGTAGGGTGGGGCCAGCGCGGAGCAAGTCCCAGGCGAATGGCCGTCATCACGGCGGCGGGCCTGGCCTGGCTCGCGGTGCTCCCCTGCCCGCATGCAGAAGTGGAGGTGGACGGAACATGGCGCACACTGCCTTCGCTCGGCGTCGCCGTCTCGGCGCGGGCATTGGCACTCGATGGCTCGTTTCAGGCCCTGCTGCCGGCTCGCTTGCATCCGCGGACGCATCAGCAGGGCGCCTGACGCTGGTGGCCCGCAGCCGGGCCGCGCTGTGGCGCTGGCTGATGGCACTGGGGGTTGCCGTCCCAGGCTGGACGCACTATGTGGGCTCCAGCGAGGCGCTGCCCCCGCCCCTTACACAGGAAGAAGAGGTGGATTTGCTGTTGCGCCTCAAGGCGGGCTATCTGCCCGCCCGGGCGCCGCTGATTGAGCGCAACCTGCGCCTGGTGGTGTACATCGCGCGCAAGTTTGAGAACACCGGTGTCGGCATCGAGGATCTGGTGTCCATCGGGACCATCGGCCTCATCAAGGCCGTGAACACGTTTAACGTGGAGCGCCGCATCAAACTGGCCACTTATGCGTCTAAGTGTATCGAGAACGAAATTCTCATGTTTCTCCGCCGCAACAGCCGCCTGCGCAGCGAGGTGTCGCTGGATGAGCCCCTCAACGTGGACTGGGACGGCAACGAGTTGCTGCTGTCTGATGTGCTGGGCACCGAGGGCGACCTTATCTCCAAGGGCATCGAGGACGAAGTGGACCGCACGCTGCTCCGTGGGGCACTGGCCGGGCTCACCGGTCGCGAGCAGCGCATTGTCACGCTGCGCTTCGGGCTGGGCGACGGGCAGGAGCGCACGCAGAAGGAAGTGGCAGATTCCCTGGGCATCAGCCAGTCCTACATTTCGCGGTTGGAGAAGAGGATTATTCGGCGACTCAAGCGCGAGATGACGCGGATGCAGTAGCGGCCTCATCCTACAGGGGGGCGCGGCCATGGTGCCGCGCCCCCCTGTAGGATGAGGCAGGATCCGCCGAGTACCGAAGCGCTCAGCCGAGCCAAACAGCTCATCAGATCGAGGGAGCGCACACGGTGAAGCCGTGGCGCCGGGTAGGCTCTGTGGTGATTGCCATCCTCGGCGTGTTGGGGGCGCTTGGACCCCCTGTGACTTTCAATCAGGGGCCATCCTGCCCGAGCGGCCAGCTCGCTCCCACCAGGCGCGTTTTGGGCGGGGCCGCGCCTCAATTTTCGCTGGCGACAGTGGAGCAGGCGCAGCAGACGGACCCAGTCAGGGCGGAGCGTGAGGCTTCGCGCGCCCTCCCTCACGGTGCCGCTCGCGAGGCTTGCCGCGTTGTGGAGCGCCTAGGGGGTGAGCGTGTCGGTGGGGCACGCCACCTGGTTTCCACCGCCGCAGAAAATATGCTCGGTCCCCGGGGCCACGTGGGCCGGGCTGAGGTGCTGAACCTGACCGATGGCCGCCCTCCACCGACAGTCTCTGGCCCAGTGCGGCGGCTGCCCCGCGTGCCCATCTCCAACAACTGCCAAAATCAGGGATGAAGTGACGGCCGGCGGGAATACTGACCCTCGATGCGGGGGGGCGGTTTATGCCGGTCAACAAAGTCGATATCCCAGGGGTCAACACGTCCAAGCTGCCCGTGCTGACGAACGTGAAGATGCGCCAGCTGTTTGCGGCCATGCAGGCGGGCGATCGGGCGGCGCGCGAGGAGCTGATTTCGGGCAATCTGCGGCTAGTGCTGTCGGTCATTCAGCGGTTTGCCAACCGCGGCGAAAACGGCGACGACCTGTTTCAAGTGGGCTGCGTTGGCCTTATCAAGGCCATCGACAATTTTGACCTAGGCCAAAACGTCAAGTTCTCCACCTATGCGGTGCCCATGATTATCGGCGAAATCCGCCGGTACCTTCGGGACAACAACCCGATCCGCGTCAGCCGGTCGCTGCGAGATGTGGCGTACCGGGCGCTGCAGGTGCGGGATGCGCTGGTGCACCGCTTCAGCAAGGAGCCGTCACTCTCGGAAATCGCGGAGGAGCTGTCGCTGCCGCGCGAAGAAGTGCTGTACGCGCTAGACGCGATTCAGGAGCCGCTGTCGCTGTTTGAGCCGATTTACCACGACGGGGGTGACCCCATTTTCGTCATGGACCAGGTGGCGGATGATGCGGTGGATGACCAGCGCTGGCTGGAGACGATCGCGATTAAAGAAGCCCTAAAGCGTCTGAATGACCGCGAGCGCCTAATTTTGCGCATGCGGTTTTTCGACGGGAAGACGCAGATGGAAGTGGCGGAGGAAATCGGCATCTCTCAGGCACAGGTGTCGCGCCTGGAGAAGGCGGCGCTGGGCCACATGCGAAAGTATGTGTAAGCCGTGATGATGGAGTGTGCCGCCGTGGGGCATGCCGCAGCCGCCCACGTCCAGGTGGTGGCGGTCCCTCTGCCGGCACCGGCCGCGGTGCCCCCGGCGCCAGCGGGAGCGGTCGTCACGCAATTTCAATGGCCCAACGCCAGCCGCCCGGTGCGGGTGGTGTGGTGGCTGCCCGGCTTTGTTCGCCAGTGGCTTTCCGTCTCGTGAAGCGCCGTGTGGCATACACTCTGGTGCCTGACTCCGGCAGGCAGGCGGAGAGGAGGGGCGCCGGATGGTCAAAACCTCGGAGCTGCGGCAAAAGGACATCATCAACATCTCGGACGGCCGGCGGCTCGGTGTCATCGGCGACTTGGAGATTGACTTGGAGCAGGGGGCGGTAACGGCGCTGGTGGTGTCGGGCTCCGCGCGGATGTTTGGATTCTTTGGCAAGGACAAGGATATGGTGATTCCCTGGATGCAGATTCATAAAATTGGCGAAGATGTTATCCTGGTGGAGATCGCGCCGGAAACCTTGAACGCCGGGTAAGCGGGTGCCGTGAGCTCGCGGGCGCAAAAATTCCGGCCGCCGCTGCAGGAAGTGAGGCCCTCACCGCGAAGTTTTCGGGCATGGCGAACATGAATGCCGCGGCGGCCTCCGTGTCTTGGTCCGCGGAATCGACCGGATTTTGGGTCGGTCAGGTGGCCGGGGCTCAAATTTGGTTTACTGGGCGCCAGGGCGGCGTGAGCCCGCCGCCCTTTGACACCCTCAATGTGTCGCGCGCCGTGAAGGATTTGCCCGCGGCCGTCGCCGAAAATCGCCGTCGTGCCGCGATGCGCGGCGCACCCACCGCGGGTGCGGTGTGGGGCCGGCTGATCCACGGCACCAACGTGGTGTGGCTGGGCCCGGAGGCGGCGGTGGGGCCCGGCCCCGTGGCCGATGGCTTGCTGACCGCACGCCCCGGCCTGACGGTGGCCATGACGTTTGCGGACTGCGTGCCCATCTGGCTGGGCGCGGCCGAGCCCCGGGTGGCAGGACTCCTGCACGCGGGCTGGCGGGGCACCGTGCACAACATTGCTCGGGAGGGGGTCGCGGCTCTGGCCGGCGGCGGGGTGCGGCCTGAGAGCCTGTGGGCGGTGATTGGGCCGTCCATCGGGCCCTGCTGCTATGAGGTGGGGCCGGCGGTGGCCGCTGAGGTGGAGGCGCTGGAGCTGGGTCCCGGGCTGGTGGATGGGCGGCGCCACTTGGACCTGTGGCAAACCAATCGGCGCCTGTTGGAGCGCGCCGGAGTGCCGGAGGGCCACATTGTGGCGACGGAGCTTTGCACCGCATGCCATGCGCAGTGGTTTTTCTCCCACCGGCGCGACGGCGGCCGCACGGGGCGCAACGGCGGCTTCATCCGACTGGAGGCACCCGCATGACGCCCGACGGCGCTGGGGAGGACCGCGCCGCCGCCGTGCGGCAGCGGGTGGCGGCGGCCGCGCGGCAGGCGGGGCGCCCCCCGGACGCGGTGCGCGTGCTGGCGGTGGCCAAGGGACACCCACTGGAGGCCGTCCGCGCCCTTTACGACTTGGGGTTTCGGGACTTTGGTGAGAATCGCGTGCAGGAAGCACGGGGAAAATATGGGGCGCCAGGAGCCCAGCCCGCGTGGATTCAGGATATTAGGCTCCATCTGATTGGACACCTGCAGTCCAACAAGGTAAAATTGGCCCGGGATTACTTCCAATTGATCCAGAGTGTGGACCGGATCAATTTGGCAGCAGCCTTGCAGGCCGATTCCGGCGCCCCGCGCCCCATCATGGTGGAGGTGAATGCGGGGCGCGAGCCTCAAAAGCATGGACTCTGGCCCGATGCCGTCCGGCCGTTCATGGAAGCGCTCGGGCAGTATCCGGGGGTGCGCGTGGTGGGCTTGATGGCGGTTCTTCCCCGGGTGGGCCGGCGGGAGCTGGAGGGCGTAATGGCCGAGGCGCGGCGAACCTTTCTGGCGGTGCGAGAGGAAGAGTGGCCGTGGGCACCCTGTGAGACTCTTTCGATGGGCATGAGCGAGGACTTTGAGATGGCGATTCGCCACGGCAGCACGGAAGTGCGGATTGGGACCGCGCTGTTCGGCCCTCGGCCGCTTCCGGCGCAGGCGTAGGACAAAAGGGGGAAGCCGCACGTGACCAGCACGGTGGTGCAGAAGCTGTTGAACTTTGTCGGGATTGAAGAAATTGACGAGTACCAGGACAGCAAGGACCCGGAGTGGGAGCCGGAGGTGGCCAAGAAGCCGAAGAAGCCTCCCGTCGTGAGTTTGGCAGGCGGAGCCCGGGGTGCTGGTGTGCGCGTGGTGGTCATGCATCCGAAGTCTCTGGAAGATGGCCAAACGATTGCGGATCAGGTGAAGGGCCGCCGCCCCGTGATCGTGAACCTGGATTTGGCGGACGAGCGGGCGGGCCAGCGGCTGTTGAACTTCCTGTCGGGCGTGGTGTACGCGCTGGACGGCAGCTTGCGCAAGGTGGGCGACGGGATTTTTCTCGCAACCCCGAGCAACGTAGAGGTGGCGGGAGACGATCAGGATGACAGCAACTGGGTGCGCGCCTTCGGCAAGTAGGAGGCGCGTGGGTGTCCTTAGTGCTGGTCAACTTGGTGTTTTCCCTGAAGTGGCTGCTGCGGTTCGTGTACGTCGTGCTGCTGGTTCGTGTGATCGCCTCATTTGTGCCGCCGCGGCAGCCCGGGTGGTGGCAGAGCGTCACGGAGGTTGTCGCTGAGCTGACCGATCCGATCTTGCGTCCCGTGCGCCGGTTTTTGCCGCTGTGGGGGGGCATGGACCTGTCCCCTGTGGTGGCGCTGCTGCTGGCAGATATTTTGGGCGGGCTCGTTGGGTACTTGCTGGTGTGGGCATCACAGCATGTCTGAGACGGGTGAGACTATTCATGCGGAGGAGGCCGTGTTATGCCCCTGACCCCAGTGGACATTTACAACAAGGAGTTTAAGCGCGGGTTTCGGGGATACGTGGAAGAAGAAGTCAATGAATTTTTGGACCACGTGGTTCGGGATTTTGAGGCGGCCTTGAAGGAGAACGAGGAGCTGCGCCAGCAGATGTCAGGCATCGGTGAGCGCATCGAGCAGTACCGCAAGCTGGAGGAGACGCTCAAAAACGTGTTGGTCGTGGCCCAAAACGCCGCGGATGAAGTGCGGGCGGCCGCCGAGCGCGACGCCGAGTCGGTGCTGCGGGACGCCAATACCCGGGCAGAAGAGATTGTCGGCCAAGCGCAGCGACGGCTTCACGACTTCCAAGAGCAGCTGGCGGGCATGCGGCGGGACTGGGACACCTTTCGAGCGCGCATGCGAGGAATGCTCCAGGGCCAGCTGTCGCTGCTGGACGAGGCGCAGCCCGGCGAGGTGGACTAGCTCCGGGGCCTGACTCTGCATCCAAGGCAGGTTGGGGGCGGGGCGCTAACAGCGGGCGCCTGGGGGTCTTCCCGGGGAAGATCCCTCGCCGGGAAGGTGGCCGCCAACATTGGGCACACCTAGACCATGTGGAACAAGCCGAGAGGTCAGGCACCAATCCAGGGGGCACTGCCGTGACGGCGCCGGTGTTGTGGTGGGTCCTCTCAGGGCTGTCGATCGCGTTTTTGCTGGCAGACTGGCGGCAGGCGCCGCTAGACCTCACGATGCACGCCGGATTCGTGCTGGTGACGGCGTTCCTGGGCCCTCTCGGGCTGGTGCTGTACTTGCTGGCCGCCCGGGAGCCGCTTCCGGGGATGCACCGCCGCTACATCCGCGCACGGTGGAAGCAGGCCGTGGGATCCACCTTGCACTGTGTCGCCGGCGACAGCGTGGGCATTGTGGGCGCGGCCGTGCTGGTGAGGCTTGTCCGCATCCCCATGGTGTGGGAACTTTTGATAGAGTACGCGGCGGGCTTTTTGGTGGGCTGGCTGGTGTTCCAGTCGCTGTTCATGAAGGACATGGCTGGCGGGAGCTACGGCCGAGCAGTGGTTCAGATGCTGTTTCCCGAGTGGCTGTCCATGAATGGGGTTATGGCGGGCATGGGCTCGGTGATGGTGCTGGGAATGCGCGGGGCGGCGACTGCCAGCCCCAGCCGCCCCACCTTCTGGTTTCTGATGTCGCTGGCACTGGCGACGGGAGCCTTGGTCGCCTATCCGCTCAATTGGTGGCTGGTGGCCCACCAGCTGAAGCACGGCTTAATGAGCACCGCGCCCGCTCCGGTGCACGACCGCGCCGCCCATGCCGCCCCTCCTCCCCGGGTGGTCCCCGGCCAACGCCTCGCGGCCTCGGCTGCGAGCGTCCTGCTTCTGCTGGCGGCGCTCGCACTGGCGGTTGGCGCGTGAGGGCAGCCGGGCGCGCTTGCAGGAGTGTGTCAAAGTGCGTGGCCGGGGCGGCAGCGTGCCGGGCGCGGGCCGCGATGATCCTTGCGCGGTGCTGCTGGGAGGGTGGGGCATCACACACGGCAGGACAACCCGCTCCGGGGCGGCGTGGAGGGCCTCTGAGCTGGCCCGCCGTTTGGTGCGCTTGGTGCGCGAGCGGGCGAAGACCGCGCAGCGAGACGCGCTCATTCGCCAGCATCGCCACTTGGGGCTCACGAGTCTGGTCGGCGAAACGCTCCGCGATGGCGCCATCATGGGACGCCGGCGCCATCGCGGTGCGGCGCCGAACGGGCTGTTGGATTCGGCGGGACCGCCGTGGGCCCAATGTGGGGTCGCGTGTGGTGGCGCTCACCCGTGTAGGCCACCCGGTGGTGCTGGCGGAAACGTCGGTAGGTCCAGCGCAGTTGACGGCGGCGGTGTACGCGGCGGCGCTGCCACCCGCCAGCGGCTCGGGCCGTTTCGGTCTCCGTCCCCCGGCCAGTACGCCGGGCCCAGCGAGTCGGCGCTCTGCCGCACCCTAACGGCGCGCGAGAGTTGGGCCGCCGGCGCGCCCGCTCCGGCGCCTGCAACAACGGGCGCCGGTCTTCGACGCCCTTGATGAGCGGCCACCGCCGAATGGTTGTGCTGGCTGTCTGGCTCGTCGCGCCGGGCCTCATCGAGCCGGTGAGTGCCGTGCTTCACAAGGGGGAAGCGGTTCGCGACGACCTGGGCTCGGGGACAGGCGCGTGGGATGGCCTTTCGGTAGATCGCCTCTCCTGCCTGGTGCCGCACCCGCAAATCTGCGACCGGACATTCGCGGGGAGGAGGGCGAACCACCCGTCCCGCGGGCCCATCCCGTCATCGCCTATGATCGGCGGCAGGTGGGCGTGGAGCCAGCGAGACCATCGCTATGCATTGTTCGTCCCCCGAAAGGACACGTCATCCATGGCTAGCACCACGTCGCCCGGCTAGGGCTACGACGTATCATTGTCCAGCGGCACCGAGACGGGCCTGTCCGCCAGTTCCGCGTGCCCTGGCGGCGTCGCCGCGCGCCGCAGCACCCGAGACACGCCGCTGGCCGCGGACTCTGGACCGGCACCGTCCCCCCGTGGCGATCGGGACGACCGCGCGCATGCCAGCACCCCCGTCAACTCCGCGCAACACTCCTCCACAGCGGGCGCGCCCTACTTCGCTGACGCCGCTGACTTCACTGACTTCAACTATCTTCACTTATCTTCATTTAGCGTCACTTTTCAAGGAGGGGAAGGGCGGCCGCTTGTCGCCTGGCGGCCCTTCCCACAGGTTGCAACATTAGAGTCTGCAGAGCCTTGACAGACTCTACGAAATCAAGTCAATATTCATATATGAAAAAGCTAAGTCCCATGCGTGAACTCCTAAGAGAAACAGTCGACATGTGAGGGTGAAGACAGCGGTAACCGGAACCCCGTGTGCGTCTCGCAGTCAGATGGTAGACAGGCGTGTGGACATGGGTGCGCGCCGTTCCGCTCCTGAAGTGATCTGGAGCCCCCTGCATCGGCGCGAGGGTGACATCGCTGCCCCAGCTGAGGGTGGATTTTTCACCGATGGGTTCGACCTCTTGCTGTTGCCCCGACCCTTGTTTCCAGACCTTCCGCACACGGCAATTGGAAGCGGGAGGTCTGATGGCGTCGGCGGAACCCCGCCTATTTCACTGCGAATCCGGACGTGACCTCGCACAAACATTCCGAGGAGGTGTTTCTCTTGTTTGGTATCGAGCGTCGCCCGCGCAGGTGGCGGCGAGCGGCCGGGGTTGCCGCGGGCGCGGTCATGCTGGCGACCCTGGCGGCATGTGGCGCCAGCCCGTCGTCCAATGCCAGCACGCCGAGCGCCCTTACTGTTTTCGCTCCCCTAAAATGGCCGAAAGTTGACGGCGTTGCCCGCCGTCGTTTGCTGGCTTAGACTGGCCGGGAAACCCTGTGGGGGGAAAGGAAGCGCCCGGGGTGTATGACTGCTTGGTCACAGCAGTTCCCCGGGCGCGTGGGTCCACAACATGGTTAGTATAGCAGATTACACGCTGGAGCCGAGCGCCGAGCTGAACCTTTTTATGTGCGGAGTACGACCGAGAGCCCGTGCCCGGTGTGTGCCGGCCGGTTGGTGGTGGTGGGCAGTCGGCGGCGGACGCGGCGGACGGCCGACGGCACGCGCCAGGTGCTGGTGATTCGGCGGCTGTACTGCGCCGCCTGCCGCCGCCTCCACCATGAACTGCCCGCGTGTCTCGTGCCCTACAAGCGCTACGACGTGGCGAGCTGGGAGGCCGTGGCGGCCCAGGGCCGCGCGGCGGCGGTGGCGGTGGATGAGGGGACGGTGACGCGCTGGGGGCACTGGCTCACGTCCTGTGTGGTGGCGGCGCGCCGCTGGTGGGCGGCCACGGACCCGGGGGATCCGTGGCCGGTCGCGCTCCAGGGTCCTCCGCCGTGGCTGGCCGCCCCGCCGGGCTGGCTGGCGGTCGTGGTCCATCGGCTCGTCCACCACGCGGCGTGGGGACAGACCCGTTCGGCCTGGTTGGCCTAGCCGCCGCGATCCACGATGAGGCGACCCCGCACTAAAGGTGGGTGTTGCCCATGACGACCCGCGACCACGCCGAGGCGATCGCGACGGAACGGCTCCAGATCATTGCGCCCCTCGTGGATGAGGCGACCGATGCGGCCCAGCGCCCCCAGGTGACGACCCACATTGTGGACCAGACCGGCCTGTCGGCCCGGACGCTGCGCTGGTGGGTCACGGCGTACCAGGCGGCGGGCTTAGCCGGCCTGCGCCCGCCGGGGCGTCCGGCGGCCGGCCCCGTGGCCATTACGCCGGCGGTGTTGGACGCCGCCAGTCAGCTGCGCCGGGAAGCGCCGCACCGGAGCGTGCGCCAAATCATTCAGGTGCTCGAGTGGGAAGGCCAGGTGGCCCCCGGCACGCTCAAACGGAGCACGCTACAGGAACAGTTGACCACCCGGGGGGTACAGTGCCCGCCAGATGCGGCAGTACACCGCGGCGGGCGTGGCCGCGCGCCGCTTTCAGCGGCCGCACCGCAACGCCCTCTGGCAAACCGATCTCAAATATGGTCCCCGCCTGCCCGGGGGGCCCGGGCAGGCGCCCCAACCCACGTACCTGTCGGCCATTATTGATGATGCCACGCGCTTCGTGGTCCCACGCGGCGTGGTATCCCACGCAAGAGGAACCCGTGGTCGTCGACAGCCTGCGGACCGCCATCCGGCGGTATGGGGTCCCGCAGCGCCTGGTCCATGGATAATGGCAAACAGTACCGGTCGCGCCACCTCACCCGGATGGCCGCGCAGCTCGGGATGCGCCGCGTCTATACGAAGCCCTACGCGCCCGAGTCGAAGGGGAAAATTGAGCGCTTCAACCGGGTGGTGGATGCGTTTCTGGCGGAAGTGCGGCTGGACCGGCCCACCACGTTGGCGGCATTCAACGCCGCCTGGGACGTGTGGCTGGTGGAGTGTTACCAGACGAAACTCCACCGGGCCCTGCCCAACGGTCTGCACCCCGAGGCGGCTTATCGGGGCGACCCGGAGCCGCTGCGGCTCGTCGACGTCGAGACCCTGGCCGCGGCGTGTCGGCGGGTGGAGCGACGCCAGGGGGACAAGACCGGCTGCGTGAGCTTCCGCGGCGAACCCTATGAGGTCGGACTCCTGTGGTTTGGGCAGACGCTGGAGGTCGTGGACGACCCGGTGGACGTGTCGACCATCACCCTGGAGGCGCCGGGGACGGTGCCCTGGACCGCGCACCCGGTGGTGGTGGGCGCCCACACCGGGCCTCGGCCCCCGCTCCCCGCCCACCTGGGGGCCACGGCCCCGACGCACTCGTGGGTGCTGGCGGGCGCCCGGCAGCGGCACGCCGCCCGGGCGGCGGCCGCCCCCCCGGCCGTCTTCTTCCGGGGGCTCACGCCAGCCGCCGCCCCGTCGGCGGCCGCGGCGGACGGCGCCCCCGGCGAAGGGGGGCGCGGGGATGTTTGAAGCGTTCTACGGGATGATGCACACCCCCTTCACGCGGGATCTGCCCCCCGATGCGTTGTATGCCTCGGCCGAGGGGGAGGAACTCGGCAGCCGACTGCGCTATGCCGCCGAACGCCAGTGGTTCGCGGTGGTGACCGGGGATTGCGGGACCGGGAAAAGCACCGCCATCCGGCGCTTGCACACGCAGCTCGACCCGGCGACCTACCAGGTCCTGTACGTGGCGGACTCCAAACTCACGCCGCGTCACTTCTACAAAGCGCTGCTGGCGCAACTCGGGTGCGAGGCGCCGTTCTACCGGGGGGACGCCAAACGGCAGCTCCACCGGGAAATCGCCGTCCTGCGCGGCGTCCACCGGCTCCGTCCGGTGGCCATTGTTGACGAGGCGCACCTGCTGGACCGGGAGATGCTGGAGGAGGGCCGCTTTTTGCTCAACGTGGAGATGGACTCGGCGAGCCCGCTGGCGCTCATTCTCGTGGGCCAAACGGAGTTGTGGGACCGGCTGAGCCGCCAGGCCTACAAGGCCATCCGCCAGCGTATCGACCTGCAGTGCCGGGTCCCGTATCTCGACCGGGCGCAAACGGCCGCCTATGTGCAGACGCCCCTCGCCTACGCCGGCACGACGCAGGCGATTTTCGCGGACAGTGCCCTGGACGCGATCTACCGGTACTCCAGCGGCGCGGCCCGCCTCATTAACCAGGTGGCGACGCACGCCTTGCTGTACGGGGCCCAAAATGGGCACCGCGTGCTGGACGAGCCGCTGGTGACGCGGGTCATCCAAGGAGAACTGGCATGAGGGCGGCGCGCGCGACCGCGCCGCCCTACCGGGCCCACCGCGCCGGATCCCGGCCCTGGGTTCAGGTCTACGACGGCGACGGGTTTCCCGAATGGCTGAACGACTACCTCCAGTTCGTGGCCTGGCAGGACCAGCCGCCCCGGCACGTGGCGCACGAAGCGCGGGAGTTGATCCAGGCGGCCACCTGGTTGGCCGTCCAGGGACGGACCTGGCCCGCAGAGGATCTCGGCGTGTGGACCGCGTATGGGCTGGCGCTCGCGGGGCCGACCCCGGACCGGGCGGCGCGGCTGGCGGTCCACCGGGCCATGGCGACGCCGCACCGGGCCTATGCGTTCTGGCATTGGCGGCGGACGGTGCCCTGGCAACCGTTCCCCACCGGCCCGGCCGATCGCCGCCGCTGGGTGGCGTCGCTGTTGCCCCCGCTGGACTAACTCCCCCGTCCCCACGGCCCGCAGCCGGGGCCGGACCCCGCTGCGGGTCTTTTCCTTGTCGTCCCCGCCGTGGCCACCGCTCCCAGCAACTCCCGAACACCCGAGCCCGTCAGGTTTCGGTCAGATAGGGGCGGCAGCTACACCCTTACGATTGCGCTGAGCGCAGCCAGCAACCTCAATTGGTGGCCCCCGATTGTATCGTCTACGGACTGCAGTACACTGACCGGCGGCGGCGTCGGAGGACCGCGCATGTACATGGCGCTCCTGTGGCTCAGCCGCACGGACCAAATCGAGGATTCGCGCTCGATTGCCTCCGGGATTGCGGTCAGCAAGCAGTACTCGCGGTACACCATCACCATGAACCCGAAGTGGCGCTGGTCCAACGGCCAGCCGATCACCGCGCAGGATGTCGTCTACGACTGGACCCTTATCCACGGGGCCAGCGCCTCAAATTCCCCATTCCCGTACTGTTTTTCCGGGTCCGGCGGCGTGCCGGCGGACTTCAAGAGTGTGGTGGCGGCCGGATCCCACACGGTAGTCGTCACGCTCAACAAGTCCGTCAACCCGGTGTGGTTTGAGCACAACGGCTTGAGCCAGCTCGTCCCGGTGCCGAAGTCCACGTGGGACAAGCACAGCAATGTCCAAAAAGAGCTCGCGTTCATCAAGAGCGTGGCCAACTCCCCGAACGACCCCATCTACCGAGTGGTGGACGGGCCGTACCGAATCCAGAAGGCGGTCACCAACCAGTACTACACGTTCGTGGCCAATCCGAAATATTCCGGGGCGCATCCGGCCCAGATCAAGACTGTGACGTATCTCTATGAGACGTCAACGTCGGCCGAATTTGCCCAGATGCGGACGCACAAAGTGGACGTGGGCTACCTACCGTTCTCGCTCTACAGGTCCAAGAACCAGCTGACCGGGTACCACCTGACGGCCCGCACCGCGATGGAGTTCTTCTACCTGCCTCTCAACTTCCGGACCAACGCGTATGGCATCGGGGGCCTGTTCAACAACCTGTACTTGCGCCAGGCGCTGCAGATGGGCATGAACCAACCGGCCATCATCCAGAGCATGTACCATGGGTACGCTGTGCCGACCATAGGCCCGGTGCCGGCGAAGCCGCCCAACGCGTACTACGATAAGGCGCTCAAGAACCCCTACCCGTACAATCCCGCCGCAGGCAAGAAGTTCTTGGAGAAGAACGGGTGGAGCCTTGTCAACGGTGTCATGACCAAAGGCAGCCAGAAGCTCGCCTTCAACCTGGTGTACTCGACGGGGTCGGCCACGCTTAACGACATGGCCCAGCTGTTGAAGCAGGACTGGGCCCGCGAGGCCATCGACGTGAGCCTCCAGCCGATTGGCAGCCAGGCGTTCGGCGATATCATCGGCAGCGCCTCACAGTCCAACAAGTGGGCGATGGCTGGCGGGTTTGCCGGGGGCTACGTCCCCGACTTCTACCCGTCGGGCGGGAGTTTGTTTCTCCCGACCGCCGGGTTCAACCTCGGTGCGTACAACAGCTCCACGATGAACCGCCTGATTGCGGCCACCTACAAAGATGGCACCAGGAGCCAAGTGACGCGGCGCTTTAATGCCTATCAGGTGTACGCGGCGCAGAACTTGCCGGGGCTGTTTGTGCCCACGCCGGCCTACTCCCTGTCGGAAGTGCGCACCTTCGTCAAGGGCTTCCGGAGCAACCACAGGCCCATCCAGGGGTATACGCCACTGAACCGGGTCTCCTTCAAGGGCTAGACCCCGAGCAGCACGGCGCCCTCGCCGTGCTGCTCATTTTTTTGCGACCCCACTCCCGAGCGGACCGAACGCTATCCGTATAATGGTGGGCGATGGGCGGCCCGGTCCCAACGATGTGGCGCACGGCCGCCCGGAGCAAGTTTGGGTGACTCAGCCGCCGCATCCTCACCGTCAGGGGCCTCGGGCCGCGTCGCACCCGACCATGAGCCGCCGGCCGCTCGTCAACGGTGGGTTAGCGTTCGCCGCGCTTGTGCATTCAGCCGCGCCGCGCTATCATACGCATCACATCCCTGACTAGGGACATAGCGACAGCGCGATGAGCGGGACCGAAGCGGCGCGAAGCTTCAGAGAGCCGGCGGTGGGTGCGAGCCGGTGGCAGACGCTGCGGACATCACCCAGGAGTGCCTTGGCGAATGGAGTAGCCAGGCCGGTTGACCTCGTTAGCGGTCACACGAGCGCTGGATGGCCGGCGGATCGAGGGTGGTAGCGCGGCATGGTCGCCCCTTGGGGGCGATTTTTTTGTGGAGCCGGCGCGCCGCAGAATCATCATGTAGAGTGAGGTGCGGATATATGGTGGAGGAGCGCGGCAGCGGGTCAGCGTGGCGAGCGACCCTGAATCTGCCAACCACGACGTTTCCGATGCGGGGCAACTTGCCGGTGGAGGAGCCGCGGCGGCTCGCGCGCTGGCAGGCGGAGGGCGCTAACGAAGTGCTGGCGCGCCGACGCGTCGGGCAGCCACGGTATGTCCTCCACGACGGGCCGCCCTATGCCAATGGGGACATCCACATGGGCACGGTGCTGAACAAAGTCTTGAAAGACATCATCAACCGGCGCGAGGTGCTGAGCGGCAAGGATGTGCAGTACGTGCCGGGATGGGACACCCACGGCCTGCCGATTGAAATGCAGGTGTTAAAAGAGCTGGGTGTCGGGCAGCGCGAAATCTCACCGCTCGAGCTGCGGCGCCAATCGGCGCAGACGGCCGCCCGCTATGTCGCGGATATGACGCGCCAGTTTCAGCGCCTCGGCATCATGGGGGACTGGGATCACCCGTACGCCACGCTGGACCCCGGCTTTGAGGCCGACGAGCTGCGGCTGTTTGCCGACATCGTGGAGGCCGGCCTAGTGTACAAGGACTTAAAGTCGGTGCACTGGTGCCCGCACTGCGAAACGGCGCTGGCCGAGGCGGAGCTGGAGTACCGGGAAAAAACCTCGCGCGGGATTTGGGTGGCGTTTGACGTCATGTCCGAGGAGCGGGGCGGGCTGCCGGAAGGCACCCGCGCCGTGATTTGGACCACGACCCCCTGGACGATTCCCGCCAACGTGGCCATCGCGTACCATCCCGATTTTCGCTACATGGTGCTGGCCACCCAGCGCGGGCCGCTGCTGGTGGCAGCCGAGCTCACGGCCAGGTTTCTGGCCGACGTGGGCTTGGAGAGCGAGGGCATCTTGGCCGAGGTGGCGGGGGCGGCGCTGGCCGGCGTCGCCGCCCGCCATCCGTACTTGGGGCACCGCGTGCCGCTGGTGCCGGGGCGGCACGTGACCGCCGATCAGGGCACGGGGCTGGTGCACACGGCGCCCGGCCACGGCATCGAGGACTTCGACTTGGGCCGGGCCTGGGATTTGCCCGTAGTGCAGCCCCTGGACAGCGCCGGGCGGTTTGTGGCGGGCACGCCGGAGGTGGCCGGCCTCGCCTACGATCAGGCGGAGGCGGTGGTGGTGGCGGTGCTGGAGGCCGCCGGCGCGCTCCTCATGGAGCGGCCGCTGGTGCACCAATACCCGCACTGCTGGAGGTGCAAGTATCCCGTGATTTTCCGCGCGACCTCGCAGTGGTTTTTCCGGCTGCAACCCGTGCGCGCCCAGCTGCTGGACGCGATTCAGGCGGTGCAGTGGACGCCCGCTTGGGGCCAGGAGCGCATGCGGCTCATGGTAGTGGACCGCCGCGACTGGTGCCTGTCGCGGCAGCGGTCTTGGGGGTTGCCCCTGCCAGCCTTCGCCTGCCAG
This sequence comes from Bacillota bacterium, assembly GCA_021846505.1. GTDB lineage: Bacteria > Bacillota > Sulfobacillia > Sulfobacillales > JAIMBI01 > JAJZWV01. Next base: position 4,680 of record JAJZWV010000018.1, on the reverse strand, counting down.
GACTGCGGCACGCCGCTGCTGACCGCCCCCATCGTGCGGCACCTAGCCAGCTTGGTAGCCGAGCACGGCTCGACCATTTGGTGGGAGTGGGACGTCGAGCAGCTGCTGCCCGATCCGCGTCCCGTATGTACCTGTGGCAGCACTCGGCTGGAGCGAGAGTGGAATGTGTTTGATGTCTGGTTTGACTCGGGCGCCACGCAGACCGTGCTGGTGCGGCGCTCGGAGTTGGAGTGGCCCGCAGACTTGGTGCTGGAGGGCGGGGACCAGTTTCGGGGCTGGTTCAACTCGCTGCTGACCGAAGGCGTGGCCTGGCGTGGCGCGGTGCCGTACCGCGGTGTGGTGACCCATGGCTGGGTGCTGGATGGCGAAGGGCGGCCGATGCACAAGTCGCTGGGCAACGTGGTCAGCCCCTCTGGGCTGGTGGACCGCTACGGAGCGGATGTGGTGCGCCTCTGGGTCGCGTCCACTGACTTCCGCGGCGATGTGCGGGTGTCGGACGACCAGATGGCCCGCGTCGCGGAGGCGTACCGCAAGCTGCGCAACACGGCCCGCTTCCTGCTGGGCAACCTGTCCCACTTTGATCCGAGCCAGGCCGTCCCGCTCGGCGAGCTGCCGCCGCTGGAGCAGTGGGCCATGGCGGAGCTGGCGCAGAGCCTCGCCAAGATGCGGGCCGCGTACGAGGCGTACGAGTTTCACCAGGTGGTGCAGGAGCTCACGCGGCTGGCAGTCGTCAGTCTGTCGACGTTTTACTTGGACGTGGTCAAAGACCCCTTATACACCCTGGCGGTGGGGAACCCTGCCCGGCGGGCGGTCGAGACGGTGCTGTGGCATGTGTTGAATGTGCTGCAGGCGGTCCTGATGCCGCTGTGCCCGTTCACCGCCGATGAGATTGCGGAGCACCGCGGCTTGCGCGCGGCGGCCTGGGACATGGTATGGCCAGCGCTGCCGGAGGGCGCGGCCGATTTGCCGGGCTTCGCTCGTGTGCAGGCGCTGCTCCCAGCCCGCGAGGCGGGCTTGCGGGCTCTGGAGCAGGCGCGCCAGGCCGGCGTCATGGGCGGTGCAGGGGCGGCCGACCTGAAGCTCGAGGCGCCCCGGGGGGTGGACGTCGTAAGCGCAGCGGAGGACGCGGACCTGCTCCAGACCCTCCTGATGACGGCCACCGTCACCGTCGTCCCGGGAGAAGGTGCGGAGTGGCGGGGTGAAGCCACCCTGTCGCCGTGGCCGAAGTGCCCGCGGTGCTGGCGGCAGGTGCCGACGCTGTCGGAGGGGGTGTGCTCGCGATGCCAGGAAGCCCTCGCGGCGGCTCCTCGATGAGGCCCGGGGGCCGGCTGGCCGGTCCCTTGCTGCTGGCCGTGGCGGTGTTTGCGGCCGACCGGTGGGTGCAGGGATTGGTGCTGAGCCGGCTCACCCCGGGTGTGCCGGTGGCGGTGCTGCCCGGCGTTCACCTGATGCTGACCGAAAATACGGGGGCGGCGTTTGGGCTGTTCCAAGGCGGCAGCGCCTGGCTGGCCGTGGTTGGGGTCCTGGTGGTGGCGGGCGGGCTGGGGTGGCTGGTGCGCCACCCCGAGGCGCGCGGCGCGGTCGTGTGGGGGCTGGGCCTCTTGTTGGGCGGCGCCGTCGGCAATTTGTGGGACCGATGGGTCAGCGGCCGAGTGGTGGACTATGTCTCGATTGGGCCGTGGCCGGTGTTTAACTTGGCGGACAGCGCCATTGTGGTCGGAATGGCTCTCCTAGCCGTGGAGGCCTGGCGCCACGACCGGGCGCCCGCCAGCCGGTGACGGAGCAGTTTGCCGCCGGGCCGCTGGAGGCGGGCGCGCGGCTGGACCGCGTCCTGGTGGCCCATTGGCCCACGTGGTCGCGCACGCGCTGGCAGACCGCCATCGCGGACGGGCAAGTGCAGGTAAACGGCCGCCCTGCAGTACGCGCCGGCCAGCTGCTGGCGCTGGGGGACGTGGTCGCCGCCGATTTGCCCGCGGAGCTTCCGCCGGTCGTGCCGCTTCAGCATGAGCCGCTCGACGTCGAGATTCCGATTCGCTATCGCGACGACGTGGTGGTGGTGGTGTGCAAGCCCGCAGGGGTGGTGGTGCATCCCAGCGCGGGCCATGCGCACGGCACGCTGGTGCAGGCCCTGTGGCCGGAGGTGGCGGCGGCCGGGGGAGAGGCCGGCCGCGCCGGCGTGGTCCACCGGCTGGACCGCGACACCGCCGGGCTCATGATGCTGGCCCGCACGCAGTCGGCCCGCATGGCGCTCAGTGCAGCGCTGGCCCGCCGGGATGTGCATCGCCGGTACTGGGCGCTGGTGGAGGGCCACCTGGATCCCCCGGACGGGCGCATCGAGGCGCCCATCGGGCGCGACCCGCGCCACCGCACCCGCATGGCGGTCGCCAGCGCTGGGCGGCCGGCGGCCACAAGGTATCGGACGGTGGCGCGCTGGCCGCGCCACAGCTGGGTGGCGCTGGAGCTGGAAACCGGCCGCACCCACCAGGTGCGGGTCCATCTGGCGGCTCTGGGCCACCCCGTGCTGGGGGATGGGGTGTATGGATCGGGGCCCGCCCTGGGCCAGCCGCACCAGGCGCTGTTTGCGTATGCGCTGTCGTTTGGCCACCCGGCGCACCCGCACCGGCAGGTAACGGTGGTGGAGCCGTGGCCCCAGGCCTGGGAACGCGCCTTAGATGCGCTGGGGCCGCCGATCGACGGCTGCATCCCACCCCGCTGTGCCGGCGCCGCCGCGGTGTCCGCTGTAAAGGGTATGGCCACGTAAAAATTTGCGCTCCCGTCAGCCGACGCGCACACTAGCGGCAAGGGGGAGCGGTGAGCTCCTCGGCTGTGCGGCCGTGATTGCCGGGGGGTGCGTGTGGCAGCACCGGATGCAAGTCGAGTCCAGCGCCGGCTTTTGGTGTGCCAGGCGGCTGGGGGCGCCGGAGCGCGCCTGGATTGGCAGCGCTGCGCCGAGCCGCCGTCAGAGAGCACGGTGGTGGGGCCCACGGCGGGCCTTGCGATGGATGTGGCGGCGCCCGTCGCGGTGCTGCACTCCGAAGGTGGCTGGCTTGGCCGCGCGCGGGCGCGGCACATCTGGTCAGCTCTAGCCGCGAACGGCCTGGGGGCCGCCCCGGGTTTGATTTGCTGGCGCCCTCGCTCGGCGGGCCCTCATGGCCCGTAGGCGGCGGCTCGGCCGCCTGCTGGGGCTGGTGGGGTCGCTGCTGGTGGGCGGCGCCGCGGGATATCTCATCCGCGGCGGGGCGCCGGGCCCAGTGCCGGCGCCCGGCGGGGACATTGGGAGCACGGTGCTGCAGGATGAGGCCACGATGGCACTCGACTTCCGCTCGATTGCCAACGGCACTGCGGGGCCTAGCGCCGATGCGCTGTGGCTGCAGGCGTCCACCTTGGCAGACACCCTGTCCCACGCGGGACTAGACCGCTACGTGTGGCGCGGCAACCATTCCGTGACGCCGCCTGCTCTGGCGGCGGGCTTGACCGCTCTTGACACCGCAGACTTGGAGCTGGCGCTGGCCACCCAGGGCCCCGCTCCCAGTGGGCCCACCGGGCGGGCGTGGGCGGCCCACGTGGCCTACGTGCTGCAGGCCGAATTGCTGCCGGCCGAGCGGGCCGCCGCCGCCAGCACCCTGCCGCCTGCAGGCATCCAGCGATTTGACCAGCAGATGGCGGCTCTGGCGGCATGGGTGGGGCAGCATCAGCCGTAAAGAGCCGTAAAGAGCCTTAAGGAGCCGTGAGGCGGGGAGCCTGGCGGGCGCTTACGGAGCGAGGCGCCCCCATGCCCCACATTTGATTCGTTTCATGGACTTTCCGGAGACATTGCCCGCCGCCGGGGCGGCGCTCCCGGCGGCCGCGCACGCGCTCCGGGTGAACTATCGGCCGGAGGCGCCCCATGTGGCCACCATAGGGGACAGTTCTGGCCAAAGCGTCTTCGGCGAGGGCGTCGCCGCGATTCCCACCGCGGGCCTGGTCGCACTCGCGCACGGCGACTTCGGGCACGGCCGGGGCTGCCCCGCGGGCTACATGCCCGAGCCCTACGACCTGTGGCTGGCGCGCGGCGCCCCAGTCGTGCCCCTGGCCCCTCCCCCTTCCCCCACGTTAGCGAGGTGAGCCCGATGGCCGTTGCCGATCTGACCGTCGGGGCCTGCGTCACCCTGCCGGATGCGCTGTCCGCCCACCGCCGAGACCCCGGCCTCTGGGGCCCTCGCTGTCCTGCGGCACGATGGTCCGCCATAGCGGCGCCTGGATCTGGGTCGCCTGGCGGCCAGCTGCCCGGCCAAGGGTGCGATCGCCGCAGCCACGGCGTCCACGAGGGTCGTCCGGATCTTGTCCCCCCGTTCGTCATGCGCGATCACGCCGTCACAGCTCGTCTTGATGGGTCTTTGCCGAGCCCCATTTTGAGGGGCGTCCTCCTAACTTTGGCACCGAAACTCCTTTGCGTGCGCATCCTCGAGTTTATCCCAGAAACTGTCTCGCCATCGTAAGTCGCCCTAGAGCCGCGACCTAGTAGATCCATTCTTATCCACCGGTGACCGTCAGCGCCGAGGACCGTACCTACGTGGATCGCCTCGCGCGGTCGCGCACGGCGCCCGCCCGGGCTGTAGCCCGGGCCCGGGTGCTGACGGCGTATGCCGACGGCGCCAGCTGTCCCGCCATTGCGCGGACCCTGGGGATCCCGCTCCCCAC
>JAJZWV010000070.1 GCA_021846505.1 Bacillota bacterium | reverse complement strand
GCGTGGCGGCCTCCATGCTGCTGACCAGCCGCGGATTGGGGGCGGAGTCGGAGATGCAGTGGTGGCTGTCCCACAGTGGGTCGCCGTGGCGGGTGGCGGAGGTACCCATCACGGCCCAGTATCGGGACCCCATGAAGCGCAACCCGGTTCGCCATGGCTTGCTGGTGGTGGACACCCTGGCGCGGCTGGTGGAGCGGCGGCACCCGCTGCTGCTGCTGACGCTGCCCGGGGTGCTGGCCGGCTTCGCAGGGACCTGGATCGGGGTAAGCTTCCTGCGCGGAGCCCTGGTGGGCGAGGATGTGCCGCCGCTGTATGGCGCGGTCGCGTTCCTGCTGTTTATCTCAGGCTTGCTTGTGGCCATCACGGGTGCCCTGATGCACCGGCTGGAGGAATTTCAGACGGTCGTCCGCGAGCTCATCACGCGGGGCACAGAGCCGGGCCCAAGGGGGACGCCGTGATGTCGGAGCTGGTGTCCGTCGTGATTGTGGCGTACCACCAGCGGGCCGATTTAGAGCGTCTGCTGCCCACGATGCCGGCGGCGTCCACCGGGCCGCTGGAGATACTGGTGGTGGACAACGGCTCCCCGTCTGACCCGGGCGACGACACTCGGGCGTGGCTTCAGGCATCACACCCGGCGGTCCGAGTTCTGGGCATGGATGCCAACCTTGGATACGGGGCCGCCAACAACTTGGGCGTGCTGGAGGCTCGAGGCGAGTGGGTGCTCGTGCTGAACCCGGATACGGAGCTGACCTCCGGTGCCATCGACCAGCTGCTGGCGGGCGTGAAGCCCGGCACCTTTGCCAACCCCTGCCTGCTTTTGCCCGACGGGCGCGTCAACGCGCTGGGGCTGTCTATCAGCCCGGGCGGCGTGGCCACGTGCCAGGGGCTGTATGAGCGGGCGCCTCGGGATCTCTCGCCGCGGCCGGTGGCCGCGCTGTCTGGTGCCGCGATATTGGGCCGGCGCCAGGACTGGCTGGCCGTCGGGGGCTTTGTGCCCGAGTTTTTTCTCTATGGGGAAGACGTGGAGTGGTCGCAGCGCGCGCGGATCCGCGGCTTTGAGCTGCTGTGTGTGCCGGCCGCCCGCGTGGTGCACCGCTACCGGGCCGAGATTCCGCCGCAGAAGTGGTTCTGCCTGGCTAAGAACCGCCGCCTGATGGTGGAGCTGGTGCTTGAACCGAGCACCCGCCGCCGCCTGCGGCCGGTGTGGGTGCTGACCAGCGTCGCGCTGTTGGTGTACGCGGCGCGCCGCGGGCCGCGCTATCTCGCCGCGGACCTCGCGGCTGCGCTCTGGGTGTGGCGGCGGCGCCACTGGGTGGCCCGCCTCGCAGCCCGGATGGCGGCGCATCGCCGCCTGGCCGACCGTGACTTGCTCGAGCGGTGGGTAGGCCGGGTGTCCGCGCAGCCGGACGGGCGGCCCGTGGGAGGAACGCCGGGCCGCTGGTACGAAGCCGCCGTCCAGCGGCTGGCGGACCGCCTCTCGTGAAGATTGCGGTCGTCACCGCCACCTTTCCCCCCTACAGGGGCGGGACGGGGCACGTCGCGTATCACAACGCGTGGGCGCTGGCCGAGCGCGGGCACGCGGTCACGGTGTGGACTGCCGACCGCGGCGGGGCGGCGGGCGCTGCGCTCCCGTTTCGGGTGGTCCGGGTCGCGCCGGCCGCAGCGGTGGGCAACGCCCCCTGGATCCCCCGGCTGGCAAGGCGCCTAGGGAAGGCCGATGTGGTGCATGTGCACTATCCGGACATCTTTGGCGCCATCGCGGCGGCCAGGGCGGCCCGCCAGGGATCGACCCGGCTGGTGATGACGCTCCACAATCGGCTGGTGGACGGGAGTCCCCCCGGGGCCGCCTTAGGCAAGGCGGGCCTCTTTTGGGCTTACGAGCGGTGGGCCACCCCCTGGCTGTTTCGCCGCGCCGCCGCGCTGGTCACCATGTCGGAGGATCACTTCCACACGTGGCAGCAACTCCATCCTTGCGTGCGGGTAGTGCCGCACGGCGTGGACGGTGCGCTGTTTCGCCCCCGACCGCGGGGCACCATGCGCCGCCGGCTGGGGCTGCCGGCCGATGCCCTGGTCCTGCTGTTTGTCGGCGCACTGGATGCGGCCCACCGATTCAAAAATCTGCCGCTGCTGCTGGCGGCGCTGCCGTACGTGGCGGACTCCGCTGTCCTGCTGGTGGCGGGGGATGGCGACCAGCGCACCGCTCTGGAGCGCGCCGCGCGGCGGTTGGGGGTGGGCCGGCGGGCGTGGTTTGCCGGCAGCCAGGAGCCTCAGGCGCTTCCCATGTGGTATGGGGCCGCCGACGCGACCGTGCTGCCATCGGTGTCCACCGAGTCGTTCGGACTGGTGCTCCTGGAGTCTCTGGCCATGCAAATCCCGGTCGTGGCCACGTCCCTGCCCGGTGTCCGAACCGTGGTGCGCCCGGGGCAGGACGGCCTCCTAGTGGACCCCGGCAGTTTGGAATCTATGGTGCGGGGTCTGCGGGCCTTGGCTCGGCGACCCCAGCTTCGCCAGCAGATGGGGCGGCGCGGCCGTCAGCGCGTGGTGCACGAGTATTCGTGGCGAAGCAGCGGAGAAAAACTGGAACGGTTGTTTCTCGAGCTGGTGAGCACACGGACGGGAGGGTCCCTCCACGGGCCGCCCTAGGGGACTGCGCCGAAGGGAATCGGACCGGAGTCCTGCAGGAAGCGAAGGGAGCCTCGCCGAGAGTTGGTGCTGGCGACCTCCCCGGCTGATCCAGGAGCGCCGCGTGGCATGGGGCCGGCGCTGGCCAGGGTCGCTCTGGACACCGCGCCGCCATGTGGCGGGTGAGGGGGCTCGCCGGCGCCCATCTGGCGCTGCCGACGAAAGAGATGGGATCCATGACGGCGCGAAATGGAGGATCGTGGCGGGATGATGTGGATAGTGGCAACCTTGGCCCTAGGAGCGGCGGTGGAGCTCTGGGGGTGGCACGCGAGCCGGCGGCCGGTGGCGTCGGGCAGTGTGGCGGCCGTTCCTGCCAGCCCGCCTGCGGACGTTCCCGTGTCGTGGCTGGTGGCGGGGTGGAATGTGGCGCCGGATTTGGCCCCGTTTGTGGCAGCGTACCGCACGCTCTCCGCCACCGCGCACGAACTCGTGCTGGCCGTGGGCGGAGAGGATGGCAGCCTCGAGCGCGCACGCGCCCTTCAGGCCGCCCATCCCGACCTGGCGATTGCCATCGTGGAGCAGAAGGCTGGCATGGGCAAGCAGGGAGCCCTGAGGGCTGCGTGGCCGCTTGTCACGGGTGAGATCGTGTATCTCACCGACATGGACTGCCGGCCATCTCGTGAAGTGGCGAGCCCGCTGCTGGCGCTTCTGGCCGACGTCGCGGACGCCGCCACGGGGTCGGTGCGCCCTCTGCCGGAGCAGGTGGCGATTCCCATGGTTCGGGTTCGGTGGGCCGTGCTGCGGGCTGGTGACCGCGAAGGGGCTCGGCCAGCCGTCGGCTTGCATGGGGCGAATACTGCGATTCGCCGCACCATGCTGGAGCGGGTCGGGGGGTTTGACTGGGACGCGCCCACGGGGACGGACTACACGTTGGCCAAGCGCGTCCTGGCCGCTGGTGGGCGGCTGTGGCGCGAGCCGATGAGCGAGATGCCCACGCGGTTTCCGGAGCGGGGGGTGTACGTGCGGAAACAGGCGCGCTGGCTGGGCACCGTGCTGCGATACGGCTTTCGGTATCGAGCTCTGAGCGACTTGCAGGCCGTGAGTCGCACGCTGGTGTGGCCCTGGGTCATGGCCGCACTGGTGGCAGGGGGCTGGTGGTGGAGCGACATGTGGGCGCTGGCAGCTCTTCTGCTCGCAGATGCTGTGCGCCGGCGCGCGCAGTACGTGGACGCGATGGAGGCTCGGGTGGGGATGGAGACGCTGGTGGGTTCCGTGCTGGCGGACTGGGCGGCTGGATTGGCGGCGATCCGTCACGTGGTCCGCCGGCGGGCCCAGTGGTCATGAGGCGGTGGGGCTGGCTGGCTCTGGCGGCGGAGGTCCTGCTGGTGGGGCTCGGCGGGCGGGCCGCCGCAGCGGCGCCCATTCAGTGGCGCCGCCCGCTGGGGCCGCAGCTGGCGCGGCAGAAGCCGATTCTTGTCATCTCCGCACCGCAAGGGTGGTGGGCTCGGAGCGGGCTTCCCAATGAAAGCGTAACCGTGAAGGTGTTTGGCCCGGTGTACACCATGGGGGAGGGGGCGGTGGGGCTCGGGTCGCATCTTGCCGCCGTGCCCCGCGGGCCGCTCGCCTCTGTGGTGTCCCTTCACGGCGCAGCGCCCGGCGTTCCTACGTGGGATGATCGGCGGCTGATTCCGCCGCTGGCTGGAAAAAGTTATATCCGTGCCAGCTATGCACAGTCCGAGTGTGCGGGGCAGCGCACCTGGGTGCCGGGGCCGAGCCCGCTGCGGCCATACGTCGCCTACAGCGGCCACTTCCTGCAGGGCATTGGCACCGAAGCGCCGCCCTCCGTGGTGAACTGGAGCACCCGCCAGGTGGAAAAGTTCTGTGAGGTGGTGAGCCTGCGCAGTGAAAGCTGCAGCTATGGCTTCTACACCAATGCCGCGGTGGTGCCGGGGCATCTGAACCACTCGGCCTTCGAGTCTCCCTGGGGATTGTACACCCTGTCTCCCACGGCCACCGGTCTGCCCAATCTCATTATCCGCGTCCATTCGAAGCCGACGCAGCCACTGGGGGCATCGCGCCTCCACCGGCTCACTCCGCTGGCCCTGCCGCTGATGGCCCGCTCAAGCGAGTCGGTGCGCTACTCCTGGGCTGATCATCCGGGAAACCAGGAGTTCAACTACAAGGTGGGCTTGCTCGGCTTTCGGGCGCTGCGAGCCCACACCCGCATCATGGGCGGGCAGGAAGCGATTGTCGCGCCGCCCTATCGCGGGTATCCCACGAGCCTCATACAGCGGCGCTGGCCGGTCATCACTTTTGTCAACCAGAATGCGCACCCTTATCCCACGAGCGCGGGCCTGTATGCCTGGTCCGGCAGCCAAGTGGGCCATGCCTTCCTGTTTGGTGAGAGCGCCACCCCCAGCCCGGGTGCGTTTAGCACGATTTCGGACGGCGCGGCGGGGGAGTATCGGATTGGGGCACCTGCCCGGCCGTGGCTGTACGGCAGCCCCATCGACCGCCAGCTGCACCTGCTGGGAGCCCAGGCGGGACTGTTTCAGGTCAATCGGACGACGCGCCTGCTGGAGCGGAACTTGGGCCCTGGCCCCTACCTGAATGACTGGCGGCTGGAAGCACTGGCCGGCACAACCTATCACCTTGTGGCGCGGCTGGATGCACTGGACCGTCAGGTGATGCTGTACGCGGGTCCGTCGGGTCTCCGCATCGACCTGGCACCCTTCCAGCCGGCGGCGTTCACGACCCTGCCGCCGACGACGCCCGCCACCTGGCGGCAGTTTGTGCGGCAGGCCGCCCCCTATCAGGCGGGCAGAAATCCGCTGCACCTCTTGAGCTGGATGCCTGCGAGCCCGGCGGCGCTGCACGCGGCGAGCGGCAGCCTCACCGCCGTCGTGCCGACGGCATCGGGATTCCAGGCGGTCCTCACCATCGGCCCCGGCGGCGCCGCAGCGCGGCTGCCGGGCCTCCCGCCAGCGATTGGCCCGGGCCGCTACGCGCTGCGCTATCGGGCGGCCACCCACACGTTTCAGCTGGCGGCCGTGCCGGTCACCGCACCGCGGCTGCGCATCGATCCGGTGCTGGGGGCGGCCCATCCCGGCCAGCAGGTGGCGGTGGCCGTCACGGTGTCGAACACCGGGGGGGCACCGTGGCGGGGAACGGTCTCCGTGCGGTCCGGACGGCGGCGTCAGGCGCTGGCGGCGGCCATTCCTGCCGGAGGGACTTGGCGCGCGGCGGTGGCGGTGCCGGCCGGGCACACGCGGGAGCTTTTGGTGCGTGTCGCGGCGGCGGGGCGGGTGGCGCGCCGGGCCGAGCTGGTGAAAGGGCTCAGACGCCCGCCGGCGGCAGTTTTGGCGAAGCTGTCCTTCGAGGGGGCCGGACCCACTTTGGGTTTTCTCACCGGGCTCACCGCGCTGGCGGTGCTGTCGGCCCAGGTGTGGCGGCGCCACGCGGATGGCCGCCGCGCAGCCCGGCACCGAAAGAGTGCGCAGCATGCACGCTGAGCCGGAGCGGATCCACGGGCGCGTAGCGCTGGTGCTGTCGGCCGGCTTGGCCTATGCGTTTCTGTTTGTCGTGCGGTATCGGGGGTTGTGGGTGGAAAACGATACCGCCTTCTTCACTCGGGATGCCGCGCTCACTGTGCAGCGCCACTCCGTGCTGTTTGCCGGGGAGTACCCACACGGCTTTCTGTACACGGCATGGCTGGCGTCGTTTCAGTGGCTGGCGGGTGTGTCGCCGCCGGTGTTCAACACGGTGGTGGCGCCGTTTGTCGGGGTGACGCTGATGCTTCTGACCGGATTCCTCTGCTACCGCGTGCTCACGGATTCCCAGCGCACGGCCACGCTCGCCGCCTGGATGCTGCTGGCCATTCCGGAGCTGGTGTTTTCTGCCGTGCGGGGGAACCACGAGAAAATCAACATCGCCATTATGATGATGGCGCTGTACACTCTGGCCGCCAGCGTCCCACGGCCCTCCTCCCGGCGGGGCGGGCGGCCGGACCGGATGCGGCAGGGCACCTGGCTGGCCATCTTTGTGGGCCTCATGCTGATGAACGCCGTGACCAACGACTACTTTGCATCGACGCTGGCGTCAGCGGGACTGCTGGCCGCCCTGGTGATGGCGGCCGTGATCCCGTGGCTCTCCCGCCCCGACCGGGCACTTCGGCAGCTGGAGCATCGCCTGTGGGTGGGGATGGCGGTTGGCGCCGGGCTGGTCGTGTGGGTCATGCTGGGGGTATATCCGCCCGCCGCCCAAGACGTTTCCCTGCTGTCAGCCGCGGCCGTGAAGCTGTGGCATCTGCTGCTCACGGGGAAGGTGCACTCCAATCCGTACGCCGCCCCCGCAGCGCAGTGGGCGGGCCGCTTCTCGTACCTGCTGGTGGCATCCTTTCGGTGGGTGATGTTTGCCGGATCGCTCACGGTGTTTGCCAGCGCGGCGCGGCGCGTGCTGAAGCGCCGTCGGGTATCCCCCCACCGCCTCCTGCTGCTGGCCCTCTATCTGGCGCTGGGCCTGCTGGTTGCGGTGGCGATTCCGATGGACTACACCGGTTTGGCCGCCGGCAGCAACCTAGAGGTTCGCAACTTTACCTACTTTGCGTTGGTGGCCGCGCCGCTGACCGCCATTGGCCTGAGGGCCCTGTGGGCGCGGCCCTGGGTGCGGGCTCACCGCCACTGGGTGTCGGACCGGCTGGCTATCCTGGTGGCAATTTTTGTGGCGGTGGGCGTAGTCAAGGTCACGCTGGATCCGCTGGTGTCCAATGAGTGGATTTTCTACACGCCAGCGGAGCGCCAGGCCGTGGGCTTTTTTCTGCATCACGCGCGCCGGGCCGGGTTGTGGACCGGGCCGGACAATCGGCTGGTATATATGGCCCAAAGCCTCTGGCCGGTGTCGCCCCACGGCAATCTGGTGATGGGCTTCAAGCCGCCGCCGCTGACCCAAAACTTTCTGTGGTCGCCGGTGGTGGTGGCCAACAGCGAAGCCCAAAGCTTTCCGCTGCCTCCGTATGCGCTGGACAACCGGGTTTACGACAACGGTGGGGCCGCCATCTATCAGAAGGCACCCGAAAGCCCCTTCCAGCCATAGCTAAGGGAGGCGGGCCGCGCCGGCCGCCACGCGGTCGTAGACGGCGAGCGTGGCGCGAGCTGCGCGGCTCCACGAGTAGCTCTGTGCCTGCGCCAGGCCGCGGCGGCCCAAATCCGCCCGCAGGCGGGGCTGCTCCAAAAGGGCCGACAGCGTGCGAGCGAGCTCGTCGACCGACAGGGGGTCCACCAGCGCGGCCGCGCTGCCGCCCACGGCGGACAGCGGCGGGCGGTTGCTGATGACGGCGGGGATTCCCGAGGCCATGGCCTCAATCGCCGGCAGGCCAAAACCTTCGTCCAAAGAGGGACACACCAAGCCCAAGGCATTGGCATACAGCGACGAGAGGTCCTCGTCCGGCACAGGGCCCACCCAGTCGATCCGGTCGGCCAAGCCGAGCGCCGCTGCGCGGCGGCGCCAGGGGGCGAGGTGCCCGGGCTGCCAGGCGCCGGCCGCCACCAGCGACCACGGCCGGGTGCGGTCCAGGCGCGCCAGCGCGGCCAGCACCCGCGGCAGGTTCTTGTTGGGCGCCTCCGCCCCTAAGAACAGCCAGTAGGGCGTGCGCCCAGCAAAGCGCCCCCGGCCGCGCTCGCCCGGAGAAAACCGCGAGCTGACCCCTGGCGGGATGACGGTCACGCGGTCGGGCGGCAGGCCCAGGCGGATCTGGGCGGCTTCCGCCACGGCATCGCTGAGAGCAATCACGTGGTGTACCCGGGGAAGCTTCTGGCGGTAGTACACCTGCCAGCGCCAGTGGCTGGCGCGCGCGGACCACCCCCGCCCCAGCGGCTCATCCAGCGGCATGAGATCGTGCAGCGTGGCCACCGTCCGCGTGCCGGCCGCGAAGGCGATCCCATTGAAGTCGGGGCCGTGAAACACCTCAGGCCGAAAGCGCGCCAGCGCGGCCCGAAGAAAAAGTTCATTGTATAGCCAATATACTTGCGCTGGCCGGTGCGCGCGCAAGCCAAACACGCTGTGCGCGGCCAGATCGGGCGGCAGCCACTGGCGCCCGGCGACGCTGGCCAAACAGGTGACGCGGTCAGGCGCTTCGTCCAAGAGTGCGCGCGTGAGCTCGCGCGCGTACGTGCCCACGCCGCGCAGCCGGTGATCCGACTGCAGGGGCGTCACGTCCACCAGCACGTCAGCGCGGGGGCTCACCGCGGCACCAGCGATCGATACACATCCAGCACGGTGGCTGCCGTCGCGTCCCAGGTGAAGCGCGCCGCACGCTGGCGCCCGTGTGCCGCCAGACGCCGGGCCAGGGCGCCATCGGTCAGCACCCGCATCATCGCTGCGGTGAGCGCCGCCACATCTTCGGGGTCCACCAACAGTGCGGCACCGCCGGTCAGCTCGGGCAGGGCGGAGCGATTGCTGGCGATGACCGGCACGCCGTGGGCCATGCCTTCCAAGGCTGGCTGCCCAAAGCCTTCATACAGTGACGGGAACACGACCGCTGACGCCCCGGCGTACGCCGCCGCCAAATCGGCGTCGGAGAGATACCCGAGCGCCGCCACCCCTGGGGGCGGGGCGCTCGCCAGGGCGCTGTGGCGGCCCCAGGTGTCGGGTCCCACCAGCACCAGCGCGATGTCGGGCAGGTGCTGGCGCAGGCGGTGGTGCGCCTCCAGCAGGCGCGCAATGTTTTTGCGTGGGTCTTGATTGCCGACGGCCAGGAGGTAGCGCGGCGGCAAGTCGCCGGCGGCCTGGGCCTCGCGGGCGCGCTGCTCCCGCGCAGCCAATTCGGCATCGGACGGCCAGCGCGTCCCCGGCGGCGCCACCACCAGGCGGTCGGCCAGCCCGCCCACGTGATGGAGCAAGTCCGCCTGGGCCGAGCGGCTGGTGGTCAGCACGGCGTCCGCGGTAAAGCGCGTCCAGCGGACCAGCGTGCGGAACACCAGCCGCGTCAGCACCGGCTGCAGCTGCGGCGCGGCCAGCGGGATCGCGTCGTGGACGGTCACCACGCGGCGGGTGCCGGCGCGGCGCGGGTAAAGAAAGGGCGCGATGCCGCAGGGGTCGTGCACGATGTCCAGCTGCAGCCGCTCGGCCGCGACGGCCAAGGCCCGGTGCCCGCGCACCAAGACGCCGGGCAGCGTAGCGGTGCCCGGGAGGTGCTGGTTGCGGAAATCCTGAAACCACGGCATGGCTGCTGGTGCATACGGGTTCAGCAGCCACACTGCCAGGCTCGGGTCGAGACGGGTCAGGGCGTAGCACAGCTCGGACGCGTAGCGCCCGATGCCGGTGGTGTACTGGCCCATGCCATACGTAAACATCCCCAGGCGCAGCGGCCGGAGCCGCGCAGACGTGCTCATGGGAACAGAATACATAAAAGGAACATGACAGTATATAGATTCGTGTCGGTCAGGATGGGATGCTGACGTCGTAGTGCAGGACCAGGTGGCGGCTGTCGGCGGGATGCCCCGGGGCCGTCAGCGACAGCGCCCAGGTCAGGCGGCCAAGGCCGCGGGCCGGCAGGGCGAGCACCCACTGGCAGGTATGGTAGGCGGGGCAGCTCAGCGCCCGCGAGGCCAGCTGGCGCCCGTTGGCGGCTTCGATCATCCGGTATGCCAAGGGATGAGCGCTGGGATTGCTGACGTGCAGGGTCACCGAAGCCGCGCGAGTGGCGGTGACCGCATACGGGGAGTGCAGGAACCCGCCGGGGCTGGTCAGCCAGGCGGCGGGGGCGGCGGCTTGCCACGCGGGCGCGACGATGAGTGCGGCGGCCAGGGCGAAGCCTCCCACCAACAGGGCCAAGCCCCGCACGGCCCGGCTTCGCGGAAGCTCGAGGCGGTAGCGGTCCGCAGCGGGGAGCGCCTGCCGGCGAGCGGCGGCCACGGCGCTGGCGACGGCAGTCAGGGCTAAGAGGCTCCATACAGCCGCTGACGAGGTTACCGGCACTCGGGCCTGTGACAGCCCGTACACCACGCCGCCGGTAGCCGCCATGCTCATCAGGAGCGACAGGGCGGCGCGCTCACTCCCGTCCAGGTCCCGGCGATGGGGGAACAGCGCGGCCGTGGCCATAAAGCCCGGCGCCCATAGGCCGAAGGGGATGCCGACGGCCGCGCGGGCGATGCCGCTGGCGTGAGGCCACACCACGTCCAGCGCCAGCACCACCAGGCCGAGCCCCCACAGCAGTGCGAAGTCATGCCAGGCGATCGGTGCCGGCCGCCGTCGAACGGGTGCGGATGCGTCGGAAAGCTGATACATATTCGTGTCTGCCTTTCTAAAAGGGCGACGCGGATCGTGGCCCGTTTCAGGATCACTGCGCCACAATAAATCAGAGATCCAATTTGTGTCAATAGCGAGGGGCTGATGAAGCCGTCACCGATGACCCGGATGCGCCGCAGCGCCCGCGATCCGCGAGGCGGCGTTGCGGTGTGGCGGAAAATTTTCATCATGGGCCCGCCGGGTGTCGGAAGCCACTGACATCCGCTGGTATGAATTGGACCACTGGTTTCTCCGGGACGAGCAGGATCCGGAGCGCACGCGGCGGCAGAAGAGCTTGCTGGCCTTGGACGAATGGGTCATGGAGGGCATTTATCCCTGGTCCGAAGCCATGGCGCTCGCGGATGCCGTGCTGGTGCTGAGCCCGCCGTGGTGGGTGCGCGACTATCGGATTCTGTGGCATCGGTACCTGTGGCCGGCGGAAGCAAGATGGGGCTGACGGTGTGGCGCGCCGTGGTGAGGCTGAAAACCCGCCACACCTACAGCAGTGACCCTCAAGTGCGGAGGGAGCGGTCAGCGGCCCACTTCGGGGTGCAGGTGCTGCCCATGCCCCCCGGCGAGCCGCTGCTGGCGGAGGTTTTGTCCCACGCCGCCTCTACAGGCGATACTGGCCCGGCAGCGCCAGCGCGTCCTTGACCACTTGCTTCGCGAGCGGGCCGCCATAGGAGGGGCCCAGGCTGGACCGGCCCGCGACATGGGGCCGCGGCAGGAGGGACGGCGGTGCCAGCGGCGCTAAGGCGCGTGCGTACGCTTGCCCGAGCACCCATCGCTCGCCGACCGCCTCCGGCAATTCCGTGACGTCTGTGTACGCGCGGGCAAGATATTGCTCGAAGCAGGGGGGGCCACATTGAAGAAGCGGGTGTCCGCCCAGCAGGCTTGGCCCAGAAAGCGGCGGCAGAAGGCGCGCGGGCGGCGCCGCGTGGAACGCTCTACCCAATCGAAATTTCTGACCGTGAGGCGCCCCGTGACTTTGAAAAAGCGGGCGCGGCTTGCAGCGGGAGGCTGTCCGCCACAGCGCGCTCCCTCAGGCGCCCCTCGCCAAAGCCTTTGCCGTGCTCCTGTCCGGTCTGATTGTCGGACCAGCGCAGGACCTCCAGGCGGATGCCGCGCTGCTCCGCCATCCGATACATAGGGATCGTACGGGGCCGCAAATCCGCTGTTGTCGCAAGACACCACGCCGGAGAGCCCTGGGCGTGCCAGCCAAAACGCTAGGGTCTGGGCGCAGTGCGCCCAGCGCACGACAGGGTCCTGCAGGGGCATGCGCGGCACTGAGGCGGGCGCAATGGTGGCGGTCATCAAGAGCGGCCAGGCCGACACCCCAGTTCCTCCGTTTTGCTTTAAGTCCTCGGAAGTCCAGGATATGGCCTTCACTCGTGGGAGTCGAGCAAGCGTCGCATGAACTGGACCCGGCGCGTGGCGCGGGGCAAGATGAGCCAGGGGGGAGAACGTTGCCAAATGCGGGTGTCCCGTGGCGCGACGCGGCGACAGTGGTGGCGTGGGTGCGCGGCCCGGCCGCGAATCTCCGCGTGCTGATGATCGAGCGGCCCGCGACGCAGCCGGGATGGCCCGGCCAGTGGGTGTTTCCCGGCGGCGGTGTGTCTCGCGAGGATCGAGCGTCTCCGTGGCTGCCGGCCAGCGGTGCCACTGGCGCCGTGCAGCCGCCCATCAGCCAGGATGACTTCATGGCGTGGGCGACACCGTGGTTTGTGGAGCATCTCGGGGCGGTGCCGCACGATCGCTGGCCGCTCCCGGACAAAGACCCGCTGGCCAACCGGGCGGCATATGTAGCGGCCGCCCGCGAGCTGTGGGAGGAGGCGGGTGTCTGGCTCGGCCCCACGCCTACCGTGCCCCCGGCTGCCCGCACGGGCCGTGTGGGGCGCTGGCCAGCGGCACTGGACCTGTCCCGCCTCTGCTATTGGGGTCGCTTGGCCACGCCGCCGCATGAAGTGCGCCGCTTCGACTGCCGCTTTTTTGGGGTCGACTTGTCGGAGGCGAGCTGGCCGGCGGCGCGCGGGGCTCCCGGCGAAGTGCAGCGGCTGGCATGGCGGGAACCTCGGCAGGCCCTGGCGGCGTCCCCCCTGCCGCTGCCAACGCGGTACGTGCTCGAAAACGTGGAGCGGCTGACCTCCTGGCGGCCCTAGCGGCGCCGCGAGGCTGGTGTGCGCTTGCCGCCACGAAACCACACTAAAGCACACCAAGACGCATCAAGGATGAAGGAGTGAAGCGAGTGGAGATGCGACATGTGCCCACCCAGGCTGATGACACCCATGCGACCATTCCGCACCGGATTACGGGTGAGCTGGTGCCGGTGCTGGAGTTTCAGCTGAGCGGTGCCAGCTCGGTGTACTTCGAGCACTACGTCCTGCTGTACAAGTCTCCCTCCGTTCGGCTCGCGGCAGCTATGCCACGCGGCGCGGTGAAGCGGATGCTGGGGAAAATGCCCGTGTTTTTGGCGCGGGCTGAGGGCGAGGGACTCTTGGCGGTGAGCCGCGACGGCCCGGGCCAGGTGTTTGGGGTGGGGATCCCGGCTGGCGCCGCGCTGGACGTGCGGGAGCATCAATTTCTGGCCGCCTCGGGCGGCCTGGGATACGGGTTTTCGCGGGTGCGCGGGGTGGCCAATCTGCTGTTTGGGGGCTCAGGGTTTTTTGTCGACCGCTTCACGGCCGCACGTGAGCCCGGCACGCTGTGGCTCCATGCGTACGGCAATCTGGTCGAGGTGACGCTGGGGACGGGCGAGGCTTTGGATGTGGAGCCCGGCGCGTGGTGCTATAAGGATGCCGCAGTGCACATGCAGACGGTGCCCATCAACGTGGCGGCCGGGCTGCTGTCGAGCCACCATCTGCTGCTGAACCGGTTTACGGGTCCGGGGCGCATCGGCATCCAATCCATGAGCGTGTACCTGCCATCGGACGAGTAGGCCGGCGGACCGAACGGACCCGCGCCATGCGAACGCTGTATCACATTCCGCGAGACAGGAGGAGTCCGCGATGAAGCCCAGCGAAGCACAGCGGGTTTTGGGGGTCACGGGATCGCCGCCCACAGCAGCGGCCGTAGACGCCGCATTTCGAAGGTCCGCCAAGCTGCACCACCCGGACGTGCAGGTGAGCCCGGGGGCGCGGGCCGAGGCAGCGGACCAGCTGCGAGAGCTGCTGGAGGCGCGGCGGGTGCTGCGCGAAGCCGCGCGGGGAAGCGGCGGTACCGGCGGCCGGCCGCTGGCGCCGCGAAATCCGCTGGCCGGGCGCGCCATGCCAGCGGCGCGCCTACGGCTGTCCGACCGCTCGCTGGTGGCGCTTGGGGGATGGGGGATGGCGGCATGGGCGGCCTGTGCGCTGTTTTCGCCCGCCGGGCTGCTGCTGCCGCTGGCGGTGGCAGCAGCCGCAGCCCGGCGCCGCGGGCGGTGGTCGCGCGAGGCACTGGCCGCCGCAGGGATCGCGGCCGCCGTCGCCGTGGTGGCCGCGGGCGTGCTGTAGCCGAAAAGAAGCCCGCGCCATGGCGCGGACTTCTTGAATGGGGGGCTAGCGGCGGCGGGCGCCGCCCAGAAACAGCATCAGGAAGTACATGAACAGGTT
>JAJZWV010000069.1 GCA_021846505.1 Bacillota bacterium | reverse complement strand
CGTCTGATATCGCAAGTCAATTTCCTGCTGGCCGCCGGTGGCCACTTCATGGTGGTGCATTTCCACGCGGACCCCTTGGCGAATGAGCCACTGCACAATTTCAGTGCGCACCGGATAGGTGCTGTCGGTCGGAGGAAGCGGCGCATAGCCGGCTTTCGGCCGCACCTCGTAGCCTTGGCGCCGGCCATCCCGACTGCTCCACGATCCTTCCGCGGAGTCGATCTCGTAAAACGATTCATGCTGGCTGGTGCCGTAGCGAACCCCGTCAAACAGGAAAAATTCCAACTCGGGACCCCAGTAGGACAGGTCGGCGATGCCGCTCGCCTTCAGGTAGGCCTCGGCCCGTGCAGCCACGGAGCGGGGGTCGCGGGTAAACGGCCGCAGCGACGGCTCGGCCACGTCTCCGGTGATGGCCAGAGTGGGGACTGGGGCAAAGGGGTCCATAACCGCCGTCGCCGGATCGGGGATCATCACCATGTCGCTCTGGTCAATCGAGCGAAACCCCACGAAACTTGACCCGTCAAACGGGACCCCTTGCCGAAGCGTTTCGGCGTCCACCTCCGCTGCCGGGAGTGTGAAGTGGTGCCAGCGGCCGAGAAGGTCGGTGATGCGCAAATCTACCATTTCAACCGCGTTCTCCTGCATCAGGGTCAGTACGTTGTGGGCGTTCAAGCGGACACTCCCTTTCAAACATGTGACACAATGGGCCTTCCGGAGGCATTATATCTGACACGCCGGCGGGATGCCACTAAAAATCCTGACATTTTCGCCGTCGCGATCAGTATGTGCCACGCTGCGGGCGGGCAAGCGCTCAGGGGCGGGTGTGGGCGACGACGTACAGGTCGACAAAGTCGACATGGGACAGCACGTAGTCGATGGGGTTCATTTGCACCCGCGCCCTCAGCGTGCGCGGCCGCACCGGCTGGCCCACCACCAGCTGCGTGATGCCCAATTCCTGCGCGGTTTCCGCGATGGTTTGGCCCACCTGCGGCACTGGGGACGTGCGGGTGAAGAAGCGGGCGTCGAGCTGGTCCGTCAGCTCATGAATCCGCTTCAGATCGTGCTGGGCGCCCCACGTGGCGTCGGGTGTTTCCACCATCAGCACCCACAACTCGCCCTGGAGCCGGTCCGCCAGGCGCCAGCCGCGTCGAATGAGGCGCTCAGCGTGCGGGCGCAGGTTCACGCATACCAAAATTTTCTCCGGCGCGTCGCCCACCGGGTGGCGCAGCCGGAGGTCCACGTCGTCGGCCACCTCCAGCAGAGCCAACTCCCGTAGCGCCGCCAAGTTGGCCGTCTGGAAAAAGTTCTCGAGCGCACTTTCAATTTTGTCGCGGGCATAAATCTTGCCGTCCACCAAGCGCTGCTGCAGGGTTTCGGACGCAACATCAATCAGCTTGATTTGGTGGGCGAGCTTCATGAACCAGTCGGGCACCCGCTCGCGCACCTTCACGCCGGTAATGTGCGCCACTTTGTCATGCAGGCTCTCCAGGTGCTGAATGTTGACGGCCGTCACCACGTCGATGCCTTGGCCCAGCAGGTAGACGATGTCCTGGTAGCGCTTGTCCCGAGTGCTGCCGGGCACGTTGCTGTGGGCCAGCTCGTCGACCAGCACCACTTGGGGATGCCGAGCGACGATGGCTTCCACGTCCAGCTCCTCGTATAGGCGCTCCCCAAAGCGCATGCGTGTCAAGGGAATGACGGGAAGGTCCCGAATCTCGCGGCGCGTCGCCTCGCGGCCGTGCGTGTCAATCAATCCCACCACGACGTCTACGCCGCGCTCACGCCAGTCATGCGCGTCCTGCAGCATGCGAAAGGTTTTGCCCACGCCGGGCGCCGCCCCTACATAAATGGTGAGACGCCCCGGCAGATGGGGCTGTTCGGCGCCGCTGCCCTCCAGCTGCGGGCTGTGGGTCACGACTTGCTCCTGCACCTTCCAGCCCACGATTCTGAGGTCCGCGTACGTGAGCTCGCGGAGCAGATGGTGGACCGGGCGGGGTGTAAAGATCGTATTCCAGCGGCGATCGCGGGCCGGCTGCCCAATGACTATCTGGGTGACGTTCAGGCGGTCGGCGGCTGACAAAATGGCCGGCCCTAGCTTGCGGTCGTTTTGCGGCTCCAAAATCCACTCCGCCCCGTACTGGTTCGCTAAGGCGCGCAGCTGGTCCAAGCCGGCGCGGCCCCGGGCATCCAGCTGGTCCTCGGGCGTGTTGCTGACCGTGAGCGCGTACAAATCGGCTTTCATGCGGTGGGCCATGCGCTGCCCGCGAGCCAGCAGCATCGAGGCGCGGGCCGGGTGGCTGATGGACACCAGGATGACTTCGCGGGCGCCAACCGGGCCGGGAATGCGGCGCCGCGCATAGGAGTGCTCCAGGCGCTCGTCTACATCTTCGGCGACCGCTCGCAACGCCAGTTCGCGGAGTCCCGACAGGTTCTCCAGCCGGAAGAAGTTGTTGAGGGCGTGCTGCACCTGGTTTACCGGATACACATCACCGTCCAAGAGGCGCTGGCGCAAGGTTTCCGGGGTGACGTCGATGACCGTGACTTCCTGAGCGCGCTTCACGAAGTGGGCCGGGATCACTTCCCGCACGGGGATGCCCGTGATGGCTTCAGCATCTCGGTGAATGCCCTCCAGATGGTGGACGTTGACCGCAGTCAGCACGGACAGGCCGTGGTCCAGGAGATATTCCACGTCCATGTAGCGCTTGGGAAACATCGAGCCCGGCGCATTGGCATGCGCCAGCTCGTCAATGACGACGACGGCCGGATGGCGCGCCACCAGCGCCTCCAGGTCCACTTCGTAAAACTCGCGGCCCCCCACGTAAATGGACTTGGGAGGGATCACATCTAACCCCTGAAGCTGGTGCTCGGTGTCGGGTCGTCCGTGAGTGTCCACGTAGCCCACCACCACGTCAATGTCGCTTTGGTGCAGGCTGGCCGCCTCCCGGAGCATGGTGTAGGTTTTGCCTACACCGGGTGCCGCGCCAATAAAAAGTTTCAAGCCCCCCGGCTCGCGCCCAAACTGGGATACGTGCTCCGTGGACATCCCGCGCCGTCGACTCCCTCCTGCAGCGGCGGCCCGCAAGCCCGCAGCCTCGTGCCTGCCGCGCCCCTATTGTAGCGCACGCGGGCGAAGGGGCCACGCGGCGAGGCCGCGGGCCGCGACGTAAAATGTGCCTAGGACCCCGGCAACCTGGCGGCGCGGAGACGGCGGGAAGGAGCGCACGATGAACCCTGACCGATCGATCGGCTGGCCGGCGGCCTCTTCCTCGCGGCGCGCTTGGCGGTGGGCCGTGCCGGCCGCCTTGGCGCTGTTGGGCCTGATGGGAGTGCGGTGGTGGGTGCGCGTGAGGGCGGCGGCGCGCGCCGATTACCTCGGGTACCTCAACAGCCGCCAGGCCGAGGCTTTTCTCCGTGCCGGTGACACCGCGCGCGCCCGAGCCCTGCTGTCGGCCGCTGCGCAGGCATTGGCGGCGCCCCGCCCCCCCGCCACGCCGGCCGGAGCCCAGGGGTTGGCTTCCCTGGCGGTTGGCCGGCTGGCGCGCTTGGTGGTGGTGCCGGTGCCGGGGTCGGCGGCCGCCTGGATGCTGGCCGCCGGCGCCCTGCTGCTGCTGAGCTGGACGATGTGGCGAAGTGGGGTGGCGCTGGCCCGAGAGCGAGGAGCGCGCGCCGAGCTGGAGCGGCGGTGGGCGGCGGAAGCCGGTACGGCCGCTGGAGTGCTGTCGGACGCCGCCGGCATCAAAGTCGTGCTGGCGCAGCTGCTGGATCAGCTGGTGGGCCGCTTGGATTTGCAGGAGGCCCTTTTGCTGAAGTGGCACGCCGACCGCCCCCTCGATGCCTTGGAGCTGTATGCCTTTTCCGGCAAGGCGCCCGGGCGGGAGTGGGTGCCGGTGCCGGCCGCCCACCTGGCGCCTGCCACCAGTGGCGTGGGCCATGTGTTGGCCACGGGGGATTCGTGGCTGGGCGGCGGCGGGGTGGCCGAGCCTCTGCTGCCGCTGTACAGCCCGCGGGGATCCGCCGTCTATCCGGTGAAGGTGGATGAGTCCCTCTGGGGGGCCCTGGTGCTGGTAGGCGATCAACCCCGCTGGCCCACAGCCGATCCGGAGGTGCTGCGTGCCGCGCGCCGGCAGATCGAGAACCTGCTGACCCACCTGAGCGTGCGCGTCGAGAGCGACCGATATCGGGCCTATCAGGAGGCGGCTCGGCTGCAGTCGGATCTCTTGGGACACGTCTCGCACGAGCTTCGGACGCCCATGGGCCTCATACGCGGCTACGCCCGCACGCTGCTGCGTGACGGCGATCGCCTGCCCGCAGCGGCGCGCACCGAGTTTTTAGAGGTTATTGCCGAGGAGTCCGAGCGGCTGGCGGGCTTGGTGGACAATCTGCTGAAGATGGCGGCGCTGGAAGGTGGGGAGGGCTCCCTTCCGATGGAGCGGGTGGATCTCTCGGTGCTGGTGGAAGAGGCGGTGGACCGGTTCCCCCCGGCTCAGCGCGGCCGCGTCGGCGTCACCGTGGACACCGGGCTGTACGTTTATGGGGACCGGGAGGGTCTTGGGGAAGTGGTGGCCAATCTGCTGGACAATGCTCTCAAGTATTCCGCCGGACCTGTGGAGTTGCGCGCCGGGATCGACGGGTCCATGCTGGAGCTGTCGGTGCGGGATCGAGGGCCCGGGGTGGCGTCGCCGGAGCTGCCGCGCATTTTTGACCGCTTCTACCGGGGGGAGGTGGCCCGCCGCTTGCCCGGGGTGCGTGGCACGGGGTTGGGTCTCGGCATTGCTCGGCGAGTGGTGGAAGCGCATCACGGCCGCATTCAGGCGGACAACGCGCCGGGCGGCGGGCTTTTGGTGGAGGTGTGGCTCCCGCTGGGCGAGCGGCAGCCGTAGCGGATCAGGGCGCCAGCCAGGGGGGATCGGCGGGTGGAGTGGCAGGGCACTCGGGTGCTGGTCGTGGATGACGAGCCGAAGTATCGCCGGCTCATCGTGACCAACCTGAAGCTGGCGGGGTACGAGACAGAGGAGGCCGAGGATGCCTCCTCGGCGCTGGCGGCCGTCACCGGATCCGAGCCCGATGTGATCTTGCTGGATCTCCGCCTGCCGGGAGTGGATGGGATTCGGCTGTGCCAGCGCATTCGCGAGTGGTCGTGGGTTCCCATCATCATGGTCACGGCGCTGGACGCGGAGCCGACCCTGGTGGCGGGCCTGGACGCGGGGGCCGATGACTACATTGCCAAGCCGTTCAGCCCCGACGAACTGATGGCACGCATCCGGGCCGTGCTGCGCCGCCACCGCCAAAGCTTGCCCACGGAGCAGCTCGCGTGCGGCGGGGTTCTCATGGATGCGTCGAGCCGCACGGTGTTGGCCGCGGGCCGGGAGACCCGGCTCACCCCCACGGAGTGGCGCCTCTTAGCCGAATTTGTTCGCCACTGCGGCAAAGTGCTGACCCATGAGCACCTGCTCACCCGAGTGTGGGGTCCGGCATACCGGTCGGACCACGAGTACCTGCGGGTATACGTTCGGCGGCTCCGGCAGGCCATTGAAGTGGACCCGCGCCAGCCCATGCGGCTCCTGACGCACGCGGGCGTCGGCTACATCCTGAAGCCCATCCCCTAGCTCCGTTTACACCGTTTTTATGCCGGGGCCTGGGCCGTTCCGGTTTTTTTTATGGGGGCGTTGGTACATTACCGGGTGGCGTGCCTCCGAGAGCGACGGCGAGCCAGGGAGTGCAGAGGCTCGAGCATCGCCGAGGCCGCTGAGGAAGTCGAGGTGACAAGGTGACCATTCCAGGGATCCTGGGAATCTTGGTGTTCACGGCCGCAGCGGTGGCCATCGCCAAGCCCGTCGGCCTCTATCTCTATGCCGTCTTCAACGGCGGGCGGACGTGGCTGGACCCGGTGATGCGCCCGCTGGAGAAGCGCATCTACCGGTGGACGGGCGTCAATCCGGCGCAGGAGATGCGCTGGACGCAGTATTTCCTTGCACTGTTAGCATTCAACGTGGTTGGATTTGTGTTTCTGTATATTTTTCTGCGCATCCAGGCAGGGCTGCCATTCAACCCGCAGCACCTGAAGGACCTAGGGCCGCACCTGTCATTCAACACCGCCGTCAGCTTCATGACCAACACCAACTGGCAGGCGTACGGCGGCGAGTTCACCATGAGCTACGTGTCGCAGACCATGCTGGTGGTGCAGCAGGTGCTGTCGCCCATCACCGGCTTGGCGATGGTGGTGGCGTTTATTCGCGGGTTTACTCGCAAGAGCGGCAACTCGCTCGGAAACTTCTGGGTCGACCTGGTGCGCGCGGTGCTGTGGATCATGCTGCCGGTGTCCGTCATCAGCACGCTGGTGCTGGTGGCTCTGGGCACGCCGCAGAACTGGATGCCGTACGTGACGGCGCACCCGTTGCAGGGCGGCACGCAGAGCATCGCGCAGGGCCCGGTGGCCAGCATGACGGCGCCGATGCAATTTGGGGACAATGGCGGCGGCTACTTCAACATGAATGCCGGCCAGCCGTACGAAGCGGCATCGGCCGCGTCCCTCATGTTTCAGTCGCTGTTGGGGGTGTCGCTGCCCGTGGGGCTTACGTACTACTTCGGGAAAGCGGTCAAGGACACCCGCCAGGGATGGGTCATTCTGGGCGCCATGGTGGCCATGTTTTTGGGCGGCACGTTTGTCACCTACCATGCGGAGGCCGCCGGCAACCCCCTCATCCATCGGCTGGGCTTGAAGGGGCCCAACATGGAGGGCAAAGAGGTGCGGTTTGGGCCGGCGCTGTCGTCGCTGTTTGAGACGCTGACGACGGCCGTCTCGTGGGGGTCCACGGCGGCGGCGAACGACAGCCTGATGCCTATCGGCGGGATGGTGCCGCTCTTCAACATGATGAGCGGCGAGGTAATTATCGGCGCCTGGGGCGTGGGGCTCTTGGGCATGCTGTCGTTCGCCATCCTGGCGGTGTTCCTGGCGGGCTTGATGGTGGGCCGGACCCCGGAATACCTGGGCAAGAAGATCCAAAGCTTCGAGGTCAAGATGGCCGTGCTGGCCATGATTGTGCCGACATTCGTGATTCTGGGCTTCACCGCCTGGGCAGTCAGCAGCAAGGGTGGGCAGGCGGGCATCTACAATCCTGGGCCGCACGGCTTGTCGGAAGTGCTGTACGCGTATTCGTCGGGCGTGGGCAACAACGGGTCGGCCTTTGGCGGTTTGGGGGCCGCGCTGCCGTTCTACACCTGGACGGTGGGCTTGGCGATGCTGTTTGGGCGATTCGCCATGTATATTCCGGCGCTCGCGATCGCGGGCTCGGTCATCAACAAAAAGACGGTGCCGCCCAGCGCCGGCACCTTTCCCACCAACACGTGGCTATTTGGCGTGCTGCTGATTGGCACCGTGGTGATCGTAGGCGCGCTGGTGTTTTTCCCAGCACTGGCCTTGGGGCCGCTGGCCGAGCACTTCGCCCTGTGGGCGGGACATGTCTTCGGGGGAGGGAGCTAGCATGGCGGCACAGATTGAGGTGGGGCGCGTGCACCAAGAGAGCTTGGTGGGCCCCTCTATCCGCGAGGCGTTTCGCAAGCTGAAGCCTTCGTGGATGGCCCACAATCCCGTGATGTTCGTGGTGGAAATCGGCAGCGTGCTGACGACGCTGGACGCCATCCGGTACCTAGCTCTGGGCGACAGCCGATCGTTTGCCTTCGTCCTGCAGATTGCCATCTGGCTCTGGCTGACCGTGCTGTTTGCGAACTTCGGGGAGGCGATGGCGGAGGGGCGTGGGCAGGCCCAAGCCGCGGCGCTGCGCGGGGCGCGCACCGACACCATGGCCAACCGGCTGGTGGACGGCCAAACCACCGTCGTGGCCGCCACGGCGCTACGAAAAGGCGACCGGGTGGTGGTGTCGGCGGGCGAGGTGATTCCCAGCGACGGGACCGTGGTCGAAGGGGCGGCCGCCGTGGACGAAAGCGCCATTACCGGGGAGTCCGCCCCGGTCATTCGGGCCAGCGGCACGGACGTGGATGCGGTGACCGGCGGGACACGCGTGATTTCCGACCGGATCGTGGTGGAAATCACAGCCAACCCCGGCGAGACGTTTCTTGACCGGATGATTGCCCTGATTGAGAACGCGGTGCGCCGCAAGACGCCCAACGAAATCGCGCTGGCTATTCTGCTGGCGGGCCTGACTCTGATTTTCCTCGTGGTGGTGTTGTCGACGGAGCCCCTGGCCGTGTACTCCGGCCACTCCGTGTCCCTTACGATCCTCATCGCGCTCCTGGTGTGCCTGGCCCCGACAACTATTGGCGGGCTGATGTCGGCCATTGGGATCGCGGGCATGAACCGGCTGATGCAGCACAATGTGCTGGCGCTGTCGGGGCGGGCCATCGAAGCTGCCGGGGACGTCAACAGCATCCTGCTGGACAAAACCGGCACGCTGACAGTGGGCAACCGCATGGCGACGGAGTTTCTGCCGGTGGACGGGGTGGACCAAAAGGTGGTGGCCGAGGCGGCGCTCTTGTCCTCGCTGGCCGACGAGACGCCGGAGGGACGCTCCGTGGTGCGCTTGGCCGGGGAGCAATACCACCTGACGCGCGACCGGGAGTCGTTGCCGGGCGCCGAATTCCAGGGATTCACGGCGCAGACCCGCATGAGCGGTGTGGACGTGGAGGGCCGGCAGATTCGCAAGGGGGCGCCCGATGCGGTCCGGGCGTATCTGGACGCGGCGCAGAAGCCCAACGGGGGCCGCCAGCTGGAGGCGATGGTGACCGCCATTGGCCGCCAGGGCGGCACGCCCCTGGTGGTCGCCGATGACCGCCACGGCGCGCTGGGCGTCATCCATCTGAAGGATGTGGTGAAGCCTGGCATCCGCCAGCGGCTGTCGGACCTCAAGAAGGCGGGCATCAAAACCGTGATGATTACCGGCGACAACCGGGTCACGGCGGAAACGATCGCGCGCGAAGTGGGGGTGGACGAATTCCTGGCGGAGGCGACGCCGGAGAAGAAGCTCGAGTACATCAAGCGCGAGCAGAGCGAGGGCTATCTGGTGGCGATGGTGGGGGATGGCACCAACGATGCGCCGGCACTGGCCCAGGCGGACGTGGCGGTCGCCATGAGCAGTGGCACCCAGGCGGCGCGCGAAGCTGGCAACATGGTGGACCTGGATTCGAATCCCACCAAGCTGCTGGACATCGTCGAGATTGGGAAGCAAATCCTGATCACCCGCGGGGCCATGACCACGTTTTCCATCGCTAACGACGTGGCCAAGTACTTCGCCATCATCCCGGCGATGTTCGTGCCCATCTTCCCGGGCCTGGAAGCGCTGAACATTATGCACCTGACGTCGCCGGAGTCGGCGGTGCTGTCGGCGGTGATTTTCAACGCCATCATCATCCCGCTGCTGATTCCCCTGGCGCTCCGCGGCGTCAGCTACAAGCCCGTCAGCGCGACGACGCTCCTGCGGAACAACCTGCTGATTTACGGCCTGGGAGGTTTGGCGCTCCCGTTCGTGGGCATCAAACTGATTGACTTGTTGGTCACGGCCCTGCACTTGGTGGTGCTCCATGGCTAGCGCGCAGCAGGACGGACTGTGGGCGGCTACGCGTACGAAGGAGGAACACGCATGATTCGCCATCTGTGGACGGCCACCCGGATGCTGATCCTGATGGTGGTGCTGGTCCTGGTGTACCAGGCAGTCACGACGGGCCTGGCCCAGAGTCTCATGCCCTACCAGGCCAACGGCAGTCTGGTCCGGCTGCACGGCCGGGTGGTGGGCGCGGCGCCCATCGGGCAGACGTTCAACACCGCCAAGTTCTTCTGGAGCCGGCCGTCGGCTGCCAGCTATAACGCCGCCGCGTCGGCCGCGTCCAACTACGGACCCACCAACCCGGCCCTGCTGAAGGAAGTCAAGACCAACTTGGCGGCATTCTTAAAGGCCAACCCGGGCGTGAAGCCGAGCCAGGTGCCGATGGACATGGTGACCAGCTCTGACAGCGGCCTCGATCCCGATATCACGGTGGCGTCAGCCATGATTCAGGTGCCGCGCGTCGCAGCGGCCAACCACCTTTCGGTGTCGGCTGTGCGGGCGCTGGTGCAGTCGCAGGAAGTGGGGCGGTGGCTTGGGATGTACGGGCTGCCGCACGTCAACGTGCTGCGCTTGAACGTGGCGCTGGTGAAGCTGGCCAGCCGAAACGGCTGAGAAGCCGCGCCGGGGAGTCAACGGTTTAGTATTATAGGGATAGGAGGTCGGTCGACATGCTGGATGTGTTGGGCATCTTGACTGTCGTGGCGTTTTTCTTCGGATGCGAGGCGTACATCGGGTACTGCGAGCGGCTCCGCCGCGCCGACCAGGAAAGTGGGGGCGGGCGATGATCACGATGGTGGTCGGTGGGATCATTGGGGTGTTGGTTTCGTTGTATCTGTTTTACGCGCTGCTGTACCCCGAACGGCTGTAGGTGCCCATCGCCGCGCTGGCCCTGTGGGCCCTGGTGGCAGCGGCTTGGGCGCTGGCCAGTCGGCCCCTGGGCCGCTATTTGGTGCGGGTGTTGAATGGTGAAGCGACCGTGCTCGATCCCTGGCTCTCGGGGATCGAGCACTTGTGGATGGGGCGCGCGGCGGGCAAAAACCAGAGCTGGGGCGGATACGTCGCGGGCGCCGCCGCCGCGAGCCTGGTCGGCGGCTGGCTTTGGCAGCTGCCAGGCCCCGTGGGCGGGGCCCAGGGGCTAGTGGCGGACGGAGTGCGAGGCACGGGCCTGCTGCTGGTGCCCGCCGCGTCGGTGGCGGTGGCGGCCACGGGCCTCCGGGCGCTGGGCGGTCGCCGGCCTGGAGCGATCGTGGAGGACTTGCTCCGCCTGCTAACGCGGCTGCTGTTTCCCCTGGCCATCCTGGCAGCCTTGGCGCTGGCGGCGGCCGGGGATCCCGGCAGGCTGGCGCTCATGGAAGCGTGCGGCCTGCTGGCGGGCCGGGGCATTCCTGCCGCCATCGTCGGCCTGCCGGCTGCCGCCAACCTGGTGGGGGTGGTGGGGATGGGTCTCCTGCCGCTGGCCGTGTTTTACTCGGTGGGACCCCTGACGGGGAACCGGGCGCTGGGCCGAGCCTTGACCTTGCTGATGGGCCTGGGCTTCGCCGCCCTGGTCTTGGTGCTGGCCGCCACGGCAGGGGACCGAGCGGGCATGCCCACCGCCTGGGGCCCCGGGGGGACTCTTCTGAGGTGGGCCGCCAGCTCCACGCTGGGTGTGGGGCGCGCTGGGCCGCCGGGTGGGGGCGGCGCACAGGTCGTATGGCTGGCCGGGCGGCTCAGTGAGGTCATCGGCGGAGCCGTGGGCGCGGGACTGCTGCCGCTGATGGGGCTCTTGGTGCTGGTGGTGGTGGTGGTGAGCCTCATGAAGGGCCATTCTCCGCGTTTCATGGGGCGGCCGCTGGGCCGGCACGAAATTCTGGCGGGGGCGGTGCTGTATGGGCTGCGGCCGGTGCTGGTGCTTGGCGCTTTGGCACTGCTGGCCGGCTTCGGGCGCGAGCCACCAGAGCCGCTCCTGTCTGCGCTGGCGCACGTGGCGCGGGTGTTGGGGTCGTGGGCGCCGGGCGCCGCTCCTTGGAACAGTGGCCTCCAGCTGGCCGGTGTGGTGGCGGCCTACGTGCCCTGGGCCGCGTGGATCGCGCTGGTGCGCGGCTGGGCTCAGGGGACACCTCGTCTTCGAGCGGATGTGGGGCTCGGCACCACAGCCGCATGGCTGGCGGCGCTGGCGTCGGCCAGCCTGGTCATGACCGCGCTGCTGTTTCTGCCCGTGCTGGCGCTGGCCCCGGTCGTCGGCGGCGGGCCGTGAGCGCGGCTGATCGGTGGCTGCGGCATGCTCTCAATCCGGTCATGCTGGTGCTCGAGGGCGGGCTAGCCGCGGCGTGGGCCGTGGCGATTTTCGGGCCGCCGGCGGGGCGGGACTACGCCGCCGTCGTCGGGGGCGTCACGCTGGCAACCGTCGGAGTCGCGGCTTGGACCGCGGAGTGGGCCGATGCTTGGGGGCGGGCGGCGTCGCGGGCTTTGGAGCCAGCCCCGGAGGACACACCTGCCCGCGTCCTAAACCGCTCGGGCACGATGGCGCCGATGGCCGCCCAGCAGTTGCGGCGGGGATTTCAGATACGGGTCGAAGCGGGCGAAGTGGTGCCGGCGGATGCCGTGGTGATATCGGGGGGCGGCACCGTCGATGAAAGCGCGATGACGGGCGAGTCTGCACCCGTGCTCAAGGCACCTGGAGATCTGCTGACCGCGGGCACGGTCCTCCAGGTGGGTGAGCTGGATGCCACCGTGCGGTCTGACCCCGAAGACTGGTACCCGCGGCGGCTGACGCGGGCGGTGGAAGATGCTCGGCGGCCGGCGTCCCCCACGGATCAGACACTGCAGCTCCTGTTGGGGATCCTCTCCGGGCTGGTGCTGGTGGTGGCCCTCACGCTGGCGCCCCTCGGGGCGCACTATGCAAGCTTGGCCTGGCCCGCCGTATGGATCGGGCTGGCCCTGGCGCTGGTGCCCACCACAGCCGGGGCCCTCCTGCCGGCCATTGCCTTGGCAGCACGCGGCACGGTGGCGGCTCTCCGCGTCATCCCCAAAAGCGGGCGCCCGCTGGAGCGGGCAGGCGACGTGGACACGGTGGTGATCGACAAAACCGGCACCCTGACCGAAGGGCGGCGAACCGCCATTGAGCTGATGCCGCTGGCAGGGATAGAGCGGAGCCAGCTGGCGCACTGGGCGTACTTGAGCTCGGTGCAGGATCGCACGCCGGAGGGGCGCACCGTGGCCGCGCTGGCAGCGTCGGTGCTGGCAGAATCTACCCCGGAGATAGAAGGCCGCCCCGTGCCGTTCTCGGCGCGCACGCGGCTCTCGGGGGTGGACTTGCCCGATGGGCGCCAGGTGCGGAAGGGAGCCATTTCGTCGATTCGGCTGCTGACGGACACCGGCGTGGCGCCGCTCGAGGAATTGGCCGACCAGGTTGCGTGGACCGGGTCGACGCCGATGGGCGTGTTGCTGGACGGGCAGCCCCTGGGCATTGTGCGCCTGGATGACCAGGTCAAAGCTGGGGCCGCAGAGTGGATCGCGGCCCTGCACGACTTGGGGCTTGATACCATTCTGGTGACCGGGGATCACCCCTTGACCGCCTCGGTCATTGGCAGCGCCCTGGGCGTGGGCCGGGTGCAGGCGGAGGCCACCCCTCAGGACAAGCGCGCGCTGGTTCGCCGCCTGCAGGCGGAGGGTCGCGTGGTCGCGATGGCCGGCGATGGGGTCAACGATGCGCCGGCGCTGGCGCAGGCGGATGTCGGCGTCGCGCTGGCGGCGGGCGGCCCCGCCATGATGGACAGTGCCAATCTGCTGGACCTGGACTCCAATCCCGGCAAGGTGGCGGATATCGTCCGGGCGGGCCGGCAGCTCGCGATGACCCGCGGCTCACTGATTGCCTTTTCCGTGGCTACGGATTTGGCGAAGTACTTCGTGGTGATCCCCGGGATTCTGCACAGTGTGCCCGGAGTGATGGCGTCTTGGCCCCTCGCGGCGCTGGGGCTGGCAAACCCTGCGCGCACGGTGCTGGCCGCCCTGATTTTCAACCTCCTGACCGTCCTGCTGCTGCTGCCGGTGGCGGCCCGCAGCGCGCGCTACCCAACCGGCCTTCGGCGCCGACAGTTGTTGGTATGGGGAGGGGCGGGCCTGTTGTCGGCGCTGGTGGGTATTGCCGCCATTGCCGCCGGGCTGGGGTGGGCGGCCGGAGCCCCAGCCGCATGAGCGCGGTCAGGGTCTGGGCCGGACTGGCGGCGGCGGTGGCCGCGCTGGGCCTTATCGCGGCCGCCGCGGGTGCCCTCCTGATCCTGGCTGCGAGCCTGTACCATGATAATGCGGCTGGCGTCGGGGCGCGCGTGGGGCCGGTGAGCGTCGGACAGCGGTGGGCGCCAAACCCGCGTCGGTTTTGGGAGCGGCCGGTGGCTGCGTCGGGCAGTTCTGGAGCCTTAGCGCGAGCCTCTCGACGCCGACAGCGGGAAGTGCTGGCGTCTGTTCCCGATCTCCGCCCGCCGGCCATCCCCAGGGGGCTGTTGTCACCTACGGTAGGCGCGCCCGACCCCAACCTGCCCCTGGCCGCGGCCCTGTTTCAGGTGCCGCGGGTGGCACAAGCCACGGGGCTCACACCGGCCTATCTGCGAGGCCTCATCGCGCTGGCCATCCGCCACCCGCTTCTGGGACTGCCTGGCTCACCGTATGTGAGTCTTCCGGTCCTGAATGCCGCGGTGCAAAATGCATTGGCGGGCCAGGGTCCCTGATGGAGGCGCGGGAGGGGGGGCGCGTCGGCACTGAAGGAGAGTGGCGCGAGGCGCCGCCAGGGCGGCTAGGGCGTTCGAATGATCACCGCAATCACCCCGATGAGCACGGCCACGATGCTTGCCCCGGACCAGTACCGGAGGCGGAACTCGTGCCGTGCAAGGCCCAAGTCTTCACGGACCTCCTGGCGCAAGCTGCGAATCTCTTGGCCCACGTCTTGGCGGAGGATGCCAAATTCTTGGCGGAGGCTGATAACACGTCTTCCGCACGTCGACGGGGCGCACGACGCGAATTTTAAGCCGGCGCGGCGCGGGCCGGCACGGTCGTAAAAATGGTCTCGGGGAGGTCGAGGGCCGCCAGGATGACGCGGAGGGCGGGCCGG
>JAJZWV010000017.1 GCA_021846505.1 Bacillota bacterium | reverse complement strand
TCAGCAGCACCCCGTGCTGAAAGGCTTGCTGCAGCAGCTGCCCCACACCATCGCGTGGACGTTCCCCTCGGGCTTCGTCCAGTATTCATCGACCACCATGCTGGATCAGGCGACGCTGGCGATCGAGGGCAAGGAGTCCGCTGCGCAGGCCCTGGCCAACATGCAGAAGGATGGCGAAGCCATCTTGAAAGGAAACGGGTAGCGTGGCCGCCGTCGGCCACGCCGGCCGCTCGAGCAGTGCCGGGCCGGGGCTTGACGCCCCCCCGGCGCCTCGGCGGGGCTTGGACATCCGCGCTCGCGAGACGCGCGCTGGCTACCTGTTCACGCTCCCCAGCCTGCTGGTGCTGTTTCTGTTTGTGGCCGGGCCGGCGCTGTACGCCTTCTACCTGAGCCTCTTCTCATGGAGCCTCTTGAATCACATGCACTTCGTGGGCTTCGCCAACTTTGTGAACCTGGTGCACCTGCCGCTGTTTTGGACGGCCGTGGGGAACACGGTGGTCTTTGCGGCCGTCGTCGTGCCGACACAAACCCTCGTGGCGCTGGGCATCGCCACCGTCATGAACCAGAATCTGCCCGCGCGGGGATTCTTTCGGCTGGCCTTCTTCTTCCCGGCCATCAGCTCGTCGGCGGCTATCTCTATTATATTCATGTGGATCTACAACAAATTCGGGATCTTAAACAGCTTCCTCGGGGGCCTGCACCTGTACGGACCGAACTGGCTGGCCAATCCCGCCTATGCGCTGAAGGCCATCATGATCATGAACATTTGGACAACCTCCGGGTACTTCATGGTGGTGTTCCTGGCTGGCTTGCAGGCGGTTCCCCGCGAGCTGTACGAAGCAGCCGCCATCGACGGGGCGTCGGCCTGGCAGACATTTCGGTCGGTCACAGTGCCCCTGCTGCGCCCGACGACGTTTTTCATCGTCGTGATGGGCGTCATCGGCACCCTCCAGATGTTTGATCAGGCGTTCATCCTATCGGGGGGCACGGGTGGCCCCCTGCACTCCACCACCACCATCGTGCTGTTGGTGTATCAGTTCATCTTTTCCTACGGCAAAGTGGGCTTGGGCGCGGCCACCACGGTACTGCTGTTCGTCTTCACGCTGCTGGCGACGATTGGCATCAACCGGTGGCTGGGCACGGCCACCCAATACTGAGGCAAGGGGGAGGCAGTCGGCATGGTGAAGGCGCATGGACGCGGAAGAGGTGTGGCGCGCGGCATATACTTCCTGATCCTTGTGGGTGGCGCCCTCTTGATGTTCGTCCCGTTCGCGTGGAGCCTGTCCACGTCCCTGAAGGGCCTGAGTCAGGCCATGACATACCCGCCGATCTGGTGGCCGCACCCGTTTGCCTTGCAAAACTACGTAAAAATCTGGAGCATCGTGCCCATCGGCCAGTGGTTCGTGAACAGCCTGCTGGTGGCTTCTGCCGTGACGGCGGCCAACTTAGTCTTTGACTCGCTCGCCGGCTATGCGCTGGCCCGGATTGAGTTTCGCGGCCGGACGCTGGTGTACTTCGGCGTCGTGTCCATGTTGATGATCCCCTTCCAGGCGGTGATGCTGCCGCTGTACATCCTGCTGAAAGACATGGGGCTCTTGGACAACTACGGCGGCATGATTGCCCCGGTGGCCGTGTCCGCTATGGGGATTTTTCTCATGCGCCAAGCGTTTCTTGCCCTGCCGCAGGAGCTGGAGGACGCCGCCCGCATCGACGGAGCGGGCCGCTTTCGCATGTTCTTGCAGCTGTCGCTGCCCCTGGTGACGCCCACCCTGCTGACCCTCGCTCTCATGATTTTTCTCGCGTCCTGGAACAACTTCCTGCTGCCGCTCCTGGTGGCTAACCGCGCCGCCTTGTGGACGGTGCCGCTCGGCATCGTGATGTTCCAGCAGGAGTACTTCGTGAACTGGCCCTACTTGATGGCGGCGGCCGTCCTCGCCACGCTCCCGGTGGGCATCGTGTTCCTGCTGTTTCAGCGGTGGTTCATTCGCGGCGTGGCCACCACCGGGCTCAAGTAGCGCACGCGCCCCCTCCGGTGCGCCTCGGCGGCACCTGCTATCCTGAGCAGGTTAGCGGCACAGGGAACGGAGGGGGCTCATGTCTGACCAGCGCACCCACATGCACCGCATTTACACCCGGCGCGGCGATCAGGCCCGCACCCGTGCCGGTCGGCGCGAGATCCTGGGCAAAGACAGCCCCCGCGTCGCCGCGTATGGCAGCCTGTATGAGCTGAACGCCCACTTGGGTCTGGCCCGCGCGTCCATGGCCGCGGTGGATTCTCAGATCGCTGCCGCCACCTGGACCAGCCTCCAGCATGGGTTGGAAGAAGTTCAGCACCGGCTGTTTTTCGTGGGCCGAGACCTGTCGCAAAGCCGGGGGCTTCCTGACAGCGAGGAGCCCCTCACCCAGCCCGCCCATGTCCAGCGCCTGGAGGCTCTCATCGATGAAGTGGCCGCCGAGACACCGCCCTGGCGGCCCTTCACGATACCCGGCGGCACCGTGGCCGCGGGCCACCTGTTTGTGGCGACCACGGTGTGCCGGCGCGCCGAAACGGTCATTGCCGCTCTCCATCGGTCCGAGTCCGTGCCCGACGCCGTGCTGGCATGGCTCAATCGCCTCTCAGACCTGCTGTTTGTCGCCGCGCGGTTTGCCAACGCGGCTGAAGGGGTGCAGGACCCGCCTGTGCGGGAGCCGGGCTCGGGCTTTTGATTTAGGACGCGCGCGCTTTGTCCAGCAGGGCCGCCACGGCCCCTGGGTTGGACGGCAGGTACAGATGTGTGAATCCGCCCACCAGCGTAGCGGTCAGCACACCCTCCGCCCGCTCGCTGCCTGGGCCGCCCCGCGACCGAGAATGCCAGGCGGCTTGGAGCGCTCGGCTCTCCACCACCCGCCCGTGGTGGAATTCGTGGCCGCGGAATGTCGTGCCGGCGGGAAACGGGCCGCCCGGCAGGGCGGACACCGTGCGGTATCCAATCGCCTGCAGGCGCGACGCGATCCGCATCGTGGCCGGCACCGCCCCCACCAGCGGCACCGGGTCGGCCCCGGCCGCCAGCGACTCCGCCAGCCACATGTAGCCGCCGCATTCCGCCAGCGTGAGCAGCCCGCCTTGGATGCGCTCCCGATAGCTCGCCAGCGCCGCGGCCGACTGGCCGAGCTCACCCAAAAACATTTCGGGGTAGCCGCCCCCGGCATACAGCATCCGCGCCTCGGCGGGAATGGGTTCGCCGCGGACGGGGCTGAACGGCAAAAGCACCGCCCCCAGCTCCTCCAGCAGCTCCAAGTTGGCCGGATAGTAAAAGTGCAGCGCCTCGTCGCGCGCCAGCGCCACCGGCACGGGCGGATGCGATGCATGACGCGCATCGGACCCACCCGACACCGTCGGCGCGGGGGCGGCCCCCCGAGCGATGGCCAGCAGGGCGTCCCAATCGATAGTCTTTTGGGTCACGTCGGCCCATCGGTGCATGCGGGCGGCCAATGCCTGGCGCTCCACGGCCGGCACTAGGCCCAAGTGGCGCTCGGGCATGGCGAGCTCCGCCATCTCCGGGAGATACCCCAGCGCCGGCACCCGGGTGTGGCGGCGGAGGGCACCTTCCAGCAGCGCGCGGTGGCCCGCGCTGGCCACTCGATTGAAAATCACGCCGGCGATGCCCGGCGCGCCACTGAGCGCGTCGAACCCGTGCACGATGGCCGCCACGCTTTCCGCCATGCGCGACGCGTCCACCACCAGCACCACCGGAGCGCCGATGGCACGCGCGACGTCCGCGGTGCTGGCCGCCACCCCGTCGGGCGCTCCGCTGTCCAACAGTCCCATGACCCCTTCGACCACGCCAAGGTCGGCTTGCTGCATCCCGCGCGCCACCTGGCGGCGCGCGTCATCGGGGCCGCCCATCCACAGATCCAAGTTCCGCACCGGTCGGCCGGTCAGCACCGCATGATACGTGCCGTCGATGTAGTCCGGCCCGCATTTAAACGCTTGCACCCTAAGGCCCTGCGCCTTAAGCCCGGCGATGAGCGCCAGGGTGGCCGTGGTTTTGCCGCTGCCGGTCCCCGGCGCCCCCACCACCAGCCGTCCCCGCGATGCCGCCATGCTCGAGCCGCCCCCCTTTTGCCCAATGCTACAATGACCCCGACCCCGGGCCAATCGCGGGGACGCGCTGGCGGGCGGCAGAACCGGAGGCGGCAGATTGACGGATCGAGCGCCGGCGAAGGCCATTATGGTGGTAGGCACCGCATCCCACGTGGGCAAGAGCCTGACGGTAATGGGGATTTGCCGCTGGCTGGCCAACCGCGGATACCGCGTCGCGCCGTTTAAGAGCCAAAACATGTCCCTCAACTCCACCGCTACCGCCGATGGCCGCGAAGTCGCTTGGTCCCAGGCCCTGCAGGCAGAAGCCTGCCGGGTGCCGGTGACCAGCGACATGAACCCCGTGCTGCTAAAGCCCTCGGGCGGCAGCCGGTCGCAGGTGGTCCTGCAGGGCCGCGTGTTAGAAGAGGTGCAGGCCCGCGAGTACTTTCAGGACCAAAAGGCGCGGCTGTGGGCCAAAGTCCAGGAAAGCTATGCCCGCTTGGCGGCCGAGTGCGACGTCATCGTGGCGGAAGGGGCCGCCAGCCCGGTTGAGATGAACTTTAAGGCCCGAGACATTGCCAATCTCCGGGTAGCGGAGATGGCCGACGCGCGGGTGCTGCTGGTGGCCGATATCGAGCGGGGAGGCGTGTTTGCCGCGGTGGTGGGCACCATCGCCCTGCTGGAGCCGCACGAGCGGGCTCGGGTCGACGGCATCCTCATCAACAAGTTTCGGGGAGACCCCGCCCTGTTCGACGACGGCCGCGCGTGGCTGGAGCGGGCGCTGGGCATTCCCGTCTGGGGGGTGGTGCCGTTTCTGGACGATCTGGACCTCGAGGAGGAAGACAGCCTGGGGCTGGAGCACGCCCGGTATCAGCGCCACCAAAGGCGCTCGGCGGGCGCACTGCGCATCGCGGCGGTGCGGTGGCCGCATCTGGCCAACTTCATGGACCTGGATCCCCTGTTTCGGGATCCGCGGGTGGACGCGGTGTGGGCTACGCGCCCCGAAGACGCCGCCGGTGCCGACGCGGTGGTGCTGCCCGGCACCAAAAACACCATGGAGGACCTAGCGTGGGTGCATCAGTCGGGATGGGCGGACCGCATCCGCCAGCTGCATGGGGCGGGCGCCTATGTGCTGGGCCTCTGCGGAGGGTATCAGATGCTGGGTGAGTGGGTGGAGGATCCGCACCACGTGGAGGCGCCGGCGGGCACGGTCTCCGGCCTCGGGCTGACCTGCCAGCACACCACGCTCTCCGCGCACAAAGCCACCCAGTGGATAGAGGGGAGGCTGGAAGCGCCGTGGCCGGCCAGCCCCATCGTCGGCTATGAAATTCACATGGGTACCACCGCGAGCCAAGCCGACCTGCCGCCCTTGATGGCCATCGGGGGGCGGCGGGAGGGCGTGAGCCTGGATGGCGGCCGCCTGGTGGGCACCTATGTGCACGGCCTTTTGGACAGCGCCGCGTTTCGCGAGGCCTGGCTGGGACGCATCGCGACGGGCCGCGCCAAGCCCTTGGCGCCCCCCACCCCCACCCCGGAGCCCCGCGCGCGCCGCGAGGCCGCCTATGAGCGCCTCGCGCAGCACTTGGCCGCCCATGTGGACCTGACGCGGCTGGAAGCCTGGCTCGCCAAGCCCTAACAGGGGGCGGAGCGCGTGAGCTGGCGGCAAAGCCCATGAAGGCGGCTGGCGCCGATTTCGCGGCGGCGCCAGCCGTGCGTGGAAGCAAGCGCATCCCGCCGCCTTCGCGCTGGGGCCCATCACGTTCGTGAAATGGGGTCACTGGAGGCGATTCCACGCCTTAACGGAACATTTTAGGCGAAAGACATCCTTTTCGCCGGCTTTTGCGGTATGGCGGCGGTGCCGAGATGGCTTCCGATGCGAGGTCCGAGGAGGGGGGTGAAGTGAGCCGTAGCGAGGGCATTCCCACGCCAGATTTGATAGGACTCTTGAAGCCCGCGTTCACGCACGAGGAACAGATGTGCGCCAAGCAAATTCAGAAAGGCTATCGCGCCGTCCCCGATCGCATGCGACGGCATGAGCGGCTGGTCGTGACCTTCCATGGCCGCCCAGATTCGGTGTTGCTGCCCTATCGGCAGGTTAAGGACCTGTGGACCTTGATGACGGCGATTCTGGGCGAAATTGAGAATCGACGATGGGCCGCTCTGGCTCAGCAGCGGCTCGGTGAGCCGTCGCGCGAAACCATTCCGCTGGCGGAGGCGACCGACCTCATCCGCCGGGGCATGTTGGACCCAGGTGCCGAGTAACCCTTGCGCTGTTGCCCGCCATATACCTCATCGACATCCCGATGATCCGTCAGCGCCTCCCCGAGCCCGCACGCGCACAGGTGTTGGGCGCCATTCTGCCGGTCAGGTACACGCTACCCGCTGACCCGAGTCAGCGGACGCCGCGGCTCCGTGACTTGCAGGGGCTATACAAGTGACGATTTTCCTCGGGACTCCCGCCCGGCGCAGAGGACATGCGCCCGGCGGTGTTTGCGGACGAGGACGCCGACGCTATGATCATTTGGACCGTCGGCTTCCGGGACGCTTACCTCCCGACAGACTTCGACCGGCCGCTCCGCCTGCGCCGGCAATCGGAGCGGAACCTCGGCACATCCGGCGCCTTCCGCATCGGCCGGCCAGACGTTTGGCGCCGCCCGAAACGCTGAGCCGCCCAGCCGGTGACGCATGCATGACAATCTCCGATGGGGCCTTATCGGCGAGCGGGCCATATGCTTGAAGCGGCACCGCTCCTCGCCGAAATGGAGCCGGCGCCTACCGAAACCCGCCGAATCCGCCGCCAAACATGCCGCCCATGAGGCCTCCCACCAAGTTGGCGGCCAAGTCCGCGGTCAGCAGTGAGCCCCAGCTGAGCCCGCCCCCCATGCCGCCGAAGCCGCCCATGTTCATCGGCATGCCGGGCATGCCCTGCGCTGGGCGATTGGAGAACCCCACCCCGTGGGGCAGTCGGCGCTCGGCCGGCTCCTCCTCGGGCGCATCTTCCGTGCGCGGCGCCTTTTTGGTGATGCCGGGCAGGAACAGCTCCTGCGCCGCGTACAGATACGACCGCAGCACGCCGTCGTAGTACAGGCGCTCGGCCTGTTCATGCTGCTCGTCGGCGACGTGCTGGTGGCTCGTCAGCAGGCCGAGCACGGCGTCGGCGCTGGCTTTGGCGGTCCGGGCATCGGTCATCATGAGAACCGGGCCCTTGATGGCGGCCGGGTCGGCCCCCTCTCGCTGCAGCAGCTCGATGCGAGTGCCCAACAGCTCCTCCGTCTTTTCCGCGGCTCGGCGCATGGCCAGCAGATGCTCCACCGGGCAGCGGCCCGGCGCTTCCAGCCGCGGCCCGGGCAGCACCGGCAGCTTGGCCTCGCCCGCCCCTTCATAGGCGAGCTCGCGCCGGACCGACGTCACCAGCGGAGGAATCTCCTGGTAGAACTGCGCCGCTTGCAGGAACGTGATGTGGGGCACGTGGTTGGGGTGGCTGGGGTCCATGAACGCATCCAGCACAAACGCGTCCGCAAACGTCACCAGCACATCCGCTGCCAAATAGCAAGCATCCGCCCGGGCGAAGCTGCGCGCGGGCGCCTTCGCACGCGCTTCTTTCAGCTCATCGTCCAACTCAAACACCATTTCGCCCAAGCGCCGCAGGCCCGCCAGCTGCTGCACCAGCGGATCTTCGTGGTGCAGACCCAGTCCTGCCGCCAAGCCGTGGTGCCACCGATCCCGCAGTCCCATATCCAACCGCCTTCCCCCCGGGCCTGGGCCCGACCGTTCGCTCCCCCAGTGTAATGCAGCGCCCCTCGCGAAAGGACTCGGCTCAGTTCGGGCGGACCAGCGCGCGGCAGCCTGGCACCCGACGGCCCTGCGCCCCCGTGGAACCCCCCTGTCAAGAGCCGGCGCTCGGGTTTGGCGGGGATGACAGATCTGCCGGGCGGACGCCCCGCCTAGCCCCATCAAAAGCAGTGTACAGCACCGGAACGACCAACAGCGTCAAGGCTGTACTGACGATGAGCCCGCCAATCACCACCACGGCCATCGACGACCGCTCGGCACTGCCAGCACCAAGCGCCAGAGCCAGGGGAAACATGGCGAACACCATGGTGGCGGTGGTCGTCAGAATGGGGCGCAGGTGTCTGCCCTGCTTCGACGAGCACGGCGCGCCGCGAAAAACCGCGTTTGCGCAGGGTTTCGGTATAGTCGACCAGCAGAATGGCGTTTTTAGTCACGAGTCCCATTAACATGATGAGCCCAATGATAGAGAAGATGTTCAGCGTCTGGCCGGTAAGACCCAGCGCCATTAGCGCTCCGGCGGCGGCAAAGGGAACGGCGGTCATCACCGACAGGGGCAGCCGCAGCGACTCGTACAAGGCAGCCATTAACATGTAGACCAGCAGGACTGACAGCAACAGCGCCTCGAACAGCGGGCCAAAGGCCTGTGCTTTCTGCGCCGACTGGCCCCCCTTACTAAACTGGTAGCCTACCGGCAGCGGCAACCCGCGCATCACATGGTGAACGGCCTGGTCGGCGCGTCCAATGGCCGTGGTGCCACTGACATCAGCCGCTACTGTCGCAGCGTACTCCCGATTGGTCTGCTGGATCTCCGTGGGCGCCGTCCCGTAGCTAAACGGACCCAGCGCCGACAGCGGGACCGAGCCACCCCCACTGGCTGGCACCGCCATCGTCCCCAGCCGCGCCAGCGTCACGGGGCCACTCATCGCCACGACCACCGGCAGCGCGTTGGCGGTGCCCGATGGATGGTACTGGGACGCGGTCGTCCCGGTCAAGCTTCCCGCCAGCGTCTGGTCAATAGCCTCCGCAGTCACACTGCTGGCTGCCGCCTGGGCGCGGTTGACCGCGAACCCGACCTCTGCAGTCCGACCGGCGCGCCGTCCGAGACGTTCTGCAGCTGGGGCAGGGCCGCCAGGTGCCGGCTCAAGGTGGCGGCCAGCGCATCGACCCGCGTCGAAGAGGGCCCTGCGATAGACACGGCCACCGACGGCGGACTGGATGATGATTCCAGGCACTCAAGATTGGACTTCGCCGGCTGAACGGCGCTCGCGTAGGGCCCAGAGGGACTTTCTGCCGCGGCCAGTGCACTGCTGGCCGCGGCCACCTGGCCCCGGGCCACCTGTACGCTCGCCTCGGCCGCCTGGTGCTGGAGGACCGTCGGGGGGGTCGTGGCTTGTTGCAGCCTGGCTTCCTGCGCGGAGAGGTTGGCCGTCGCCGACATCACGGCCGCCTCCAACGCGGGCGACGACACCGTCGCCAGAACCTGGACCGCCTGTCCCACTGCCACTGCCACGGTGATGCTGCCGGCCGCGGGAGCCGTCAGCACCACTGCCGCCGACGGCTCGACGCGCCCCGCCACCGAGACCTGCGGGGCAAGGGGGCCCCGGGTGGCCGCTACCACATCCACCGTCGGCGCGCGGGCCGGCGCCGCCACTCCTGGATGGTGATGCGCGAAGTGGTGAACGGCCACGGCCGTCAGCACCAGGCCCACCGCGCCCGCTCCCACCCATTTCCCCCGGCCGGGCACCTCGGTGGCTCTGGCCGGGCTGCGGTCCTCACTGGCCATGCCGCACGGCACTTCCGTTCGCACTCGTTGGGAGCCCATCAGCGACGCGGGCCAGCAAGTCCGCCAACGCGGTTTGCTCTTCCGACGACAGCACCGATAAGATTTCGCGCAGCCGGCGGCGCTGCCGCTGCCTCACCTCGCTAACCCTCTGAAGGCCGCGTTCGGTCAGTTCCATCCACACCACTCGCTGATCTTGATCATCGCGCCGCCGCGCGAGGTATCCCTCGCGCTCCAGCTTTCGCGTCGCCTGGGTGATGGCGGACGGGCTCACCCCCGCCAACACTGCCGCATGAGACACGGTCACGGGGCCGCCTCGCGCCAGCCATCGAAGAATCGTGAGCCCCGGTGCGGACACGGGGGGCGTCAGGTAGCGGGGGCGCACCTGGTCCATAAGCAGGAGCCAGGTGTCCAGCAGAGTTCCGTCGGGCTCCAGCGTGCTCACCACAACACCTTACCTTCTAAACAACTTAGCCCCTTAACTACATGCGAAGTGGCCCCCGGTGTCAAACGGTGCCCAGGGGAATACCGCTAACTGGTCCCCCGTTGGGTCCACCGCTTAACCGGGCAATGATCCCGCACCGAGGAGCTGCCGAGGCATCGCTCATGACCCACGGACCACCACGCCGGCTGTCCCGGCTGGGGGAATAGACCGAGGAGGGTGCACCGTGCCCCGACCGGCAGCGCGCCGAGCTGCCCATCTGGGCCACCCGGGTCAACCGCCGGCGACATGTCCGCCGATTCTCGCCGGGGAGTCCCTGGCGAGAATCGGCGGCCCCTCGGTCGCCCCCGCCGTGCCCGGCCACGAACCGCTGGCCGTCCGTCATCTGTCCGTTGCCCAGGCGCAGCGCCTCAGGATTTTTGACAATCAGGCTCACTTGGTTAGACTAAAACTCTACTACACAGAAGTGACGTGCGAGGGCCGGACCCAGTTCGGCGGAGCACGACGCGGGGTCCAGGGCCGCACCCCTGGCTGTTCGCCCGGCGTCACCGTGCCAAGTCCGACGGCACAGACGGCCCGTCCCTTCACCGGCAAGAGATTGGGAGGTGCGACAATGGCCGAGTCATCTAGCTCACTGGACAAAAACAGCCTAGGGTTCTGGGAGTTGCTGTTTCAGTCGATCTCTCATATTTCTCCCATCGGAGCGATGATCGCCAACATGACCGCTATAGCCGCTTATGCGGGCCGAGCCATGCCCATGGTCTTCATCTTTGCCGCGATCGCCTTTGGATTCCTGCTGATCATCTTGGTCCAGTTTTCCCAGCGCGTTGTGTCGGCTGGGGGATTTTACGGATACGTTCGGGCGGGCCTGGGTGCCCGCTGGGGAACC
Organism: Bacillota bacterium; assembly: GCA_021846505.1. Lineage (GTDB taxonomy): Bacteria > Bacillota > Sulfobacillia > Sulfobacillales > JAIMBI01 > JAJZWV01. The sequence goes on along the minus strand of JAJZWV010000017.1, from coordinate 45,171 downwards.
CGAGCCGGTTGGCTCATGGTGCTGACGTATTGGATGGTCGTCAATTTTTCCTCTCTATTTGCGGCGGGCGTCCTTATCCCACAGACTGCGGCCTACTTCTTCGGCGTCCATCTGCCCACTTGGACCTGGTTGCCGCTGATGGTAGGCGTTCAGGGAGTCGTCTGGGGAATGGCCTACCTCGGCATTAAGACGTCGCTCCGGTACAGCATGACCACCATGGCCGTGGGGGTGGCTGTGATGGCGACGGCCGCTGTCGCCATCGTGATCCACGCCGGTCTGGCGAACAACCCCACCCTGTTTTTCAACGTCTCTGCGCTGCATGGGGCGGTGCTAAGTGGCGTCGGCGTTGGGATCATCTTCGCGATGTTGTCGCTGGGGGGCGCGTCCTCAGCGATCTATTTGGCCGAGGAAACGCCCACGCCCCGTCGGACCGTCACGCGAGCACTGGTGTGGGCCTTCGGGCTTTGCGCCGCCTTATTTTTGCTGACAGCCTACGCGCTGACCGTGGGATGGGGGCCCGCCCACATGGCCACGTTCGCGACCGCCAACCTTCCTGGCGTAGTACTGACCCACCGCGCGGCAGGGGCCCTCCTAGCGGGTCTGCTGGTGTTGTTTGCTTTCAACGCTACGTTTACGGGGCAGTTGGCTCCAGCCAACGCCGTGATACGTATCGTGTTTGCTATGGCGCGGGACCAGTCCATGTTCCCTTCGCGACTGGCTTTCGTGCATCCGGTGCGGCGCAGCCCCTCGCGCGCTATCGCAGTGCTAAGCGGAGCGGGCTTCGCCGTTAGCCTGACGGCGGGCCTTGTGTTCGGCCCGTTCACCGGCTTTGCCGTGCTCGCCATTTCGTCAACCGTGGCTCACTTCATCTGCCACATCATGGTGGCCGTATCCCTCCCCGTCTACGAATCGCGAAGAGCGAAAATGCGCGTGCTGGCTCACCTGGTGCCGGCCGCCATCGGCAGCGCTCTCATTCTCACGGCCTTTTATCTGATTATGTTCCCGGTAAAATTTCCCGTGGAGATGGGGCCGATTATCGTCGCGGCATGGTGGCTCATCGGCGAGTGGCGACTTCGCACGGTGGCGCCACCGCCGAACGTGGCCCAAGGAATGCCGCAAGGAACGCCTTCGTAGTGCCGTCTTGGGAGAACTTGCAGTTCCATCGACAACCGCCGGGAGCCCGACGTCGACACGCCGCGCCCTCCACCAGCGCTGCGGCCGCGACTCGGCCGGCTGGTATCCACACCCGCAGAACGTCGCGACGAAGACGGGTTCATCTCAAGGGACCGGCTCCCCGCCACAACCAGCCGACAGAGCTTCACTCGCGGCCGCCCAACCGCGCGGGTCCGGATTTCGGTGCCGCCCCAGTTGGCACACCTAGGCGCCGCGAAGCGTCGTCGCCCCTGGATCTTCGGGCCGCCTGTCTCATCGGCCTTCGCGGTGGCCCTGCCACTCCCGCTCGCGCAGATCCACCCGGCGGATTTTGCCGGAGATGGTCTTGGGCAGCTCGGCCACGAACTCAATCGCCCGGGGGTACTTGTACGGGGCCGTGACGTGCTTGGTGTGCTCCTGCAACTCGGCCGCCAGTGCGGGCGACGGCTCGGCGCCCGGCGCCAGCACGACAAACGCTTTCACAATCTCCCCGCGAATGGGGTCCGGGGACGAGACCACGGCGGCCTCCACCACGGCGGAATGCTCAATGAGCGCCGACTCCACCTCAAACGGCCCGATGCGATAGCCGGCGCTCAGAATCACATCGTCGGCGCGCCCCACAAACCAGAGGTAGCCGTCCTCATCGCGCATCGCTCGATCGCCGGTGATGTACCAAGGCCCGCGGCGGCGGCTCTCGGTCTCGGCCTCGTCCTTCCAGTACCCCGCGTAGAGGCCCTCCGGGGGATGCTCGCCCATCCGCACAGCGATGTCGCCTTCCCGGTTTGGCGGCAGCCGCTGGCCGTGCTCGTCAATCACGTCGACATCGAAGCCGACCGACGGGAGGCCCATCGATCCGGGCTTCACCGGCATCCCTGGGCGGTTGCCGACCAGCAGCACCGTCTCTGTCTGCCCGTAGCCATCACGAATCGTGAGGCCGGTGGCGCGGCGAAACGCGTCAATCACGTCGGGGTTCAGCGGCTCGCCGGCTCCCACGGCCGAGCGCAGGGCGGGAAAGCGATAGCGGCTCAAATCTTCCTGGACCACCATCCGATAGATGGTGGGCGCCGCGCAGAGGCTGGTGATGGGATGCGCCGAGAGGTAGTCCAGCATTTCGCCGGCGCTGAACTTGCCGGTCATGGGGTCGATAACAACCGCGGCCCCGGCCATCCAGGGGCCAAACAGCGAGCTCCAGGCCGCCTTGGCCCAGCCGGTGTCGGACAGATTCCAGTGCACGTCGTCGGGTCCGAGTCCAATCCAATCCACACCGGTCACGCGGTGCGCCCGAGGGTAGCTCTGCCGGTGCAGCACCATCTTGGGATGGCCGGTGGTGCCCGACGTAAAGTAGATGAGGCAGGGGTCCTGCTCGTCGGTGGGGTTGCCGTCGTCGGCCGGATCGCCGCCTGTATCGCCATAAGGGTCCAGCCCGTTCCATCCGCCGGGCAGGCTGTCGTCGCCCACCACCCAGCCCTGCGCCACCGATCCCCGGGCGTCGGGGTCGCTCGCGATGCGCCGGGCCACTTCCGGCTCGGCCACCACCAAGTGAGCGTCAGCTAGCGCGAGCCGGTAGCGGATGTCCCGGGCGGTCAGCTGCGTCGTGCCCGGCATCGGCACGGCTCCAAGCTTGATGAGTGCCACCATCACCGGCCAGAAAGCCGGGTGCTTTCCCGTGACCACCATCACCCGATCCCCCGGCTGAACGCCCGCCTGGCGAAGCCGCGAGACCACCCGATTGGTCATGGTGCGAAAATCCTCAAACGTAGTCGTATCCGCCTGGCTTGCGCCCCGCAGATGATACAGGGCCAGGCTGTTCGGGCGGGCCGCCGCCCATCCATCCATCACGTCACGCCCAAAGTTCCACTGTCCCATCGCGCACCCTCCTCATGTTGCCGCCGCGGCCTCGCACCACCCGCCTGCCAATGTCACCTGGCATTCGGAGGCACGGGGCCCAGTTCCTGCTTTGGGACAGCGGAACAGAAAAATTCGAGGCCGACCCGAGCCTTGAGGCCCTGAGCTTTCGCTGGGCGTTCAGGCAGCGCGGCGGCCAACTACGGATCGAGCGGGCGCACAGTGTTGTCGGAGACCGCGGCGGGGGGAGCCGGCCACAAGTCCTGCGCGGCCCGCCGGCGCTCCAAATGCGTAGTCGGGTCCTCCAGCGAGCGAAAGCCGAACGGCTCGCAAAAGTGCGGGCTGGCAGTGTCCAGCGCGATGCGGCGCAGATTTTGGAGCCCGGGGTGGCCCAGCACTGCCGCCACCAGCGCCCTTCCTAAGCCGCGGCCGCGGTGGTCGGCCAGCACGTGCACATCGCACAGGTACGCAAACTGCCCATGGTCGGTGATGACCCGGCTGAAACCCACCTGCTCCTCGTCGGGCGAAAACAGGCCAAAGTTCAGCGAATGCTCCAGCGCCCGCACCGCCACTTCATAGGGGATGCCGCGAGCCCACGCGGACTGCCGGTGCAAAAATGCCCAGACCGCCAGCGGCTCCAGCCTCCGGGGATCCGTGCTGACGTGGTAGCCCCCGGCCAGGTCCACTTCGTACGGCTCGGCCATCAGGCCTCACCCCCCCTTCCCGCCGCGGCCTGCTGCCGCTGGCGCGTCAGCCGGGCTGCAGTGGTGAGCGCCGCCACCTGCCCGCGAGCTTCGGCCACCCCTTGCCCAGCGATGTCAAACGCCGTGCCGTGATCGACCGAGGTGCGAATGACGGGCAGCCCCAGCGTGACGCTCACGGTGCCGTAGAAGTCCAGGGTTTTGGCGGCGATGTGCCCCTGATCGTGATACAGCGACAGCACCCCGGTGTAGCGCCCCGCCTGGGCCTGGCAAAACACGGCGTCCGCTGGGATGGGCCCCTCCACCGGCAGCCCGGCTGCCTTCGCCCGCGCGACAGCCGGGCGCAGGACGTCCAGCTCCTCGCGCCCCAGCAAGCCATTCTCCCCACCGTGGGGATTCAGCGCCGCCAGCGCCAGAGTCGGGTCGGCAAAGCCCAGCTGCCGCAGGAACGCCACACACTGAGCCAGCCCGTCGTAGACCCGGGGTTCTGTCATGAGGCCGGGCACCGCACTGAGCGGATGATGCCGCGTGAGAAAGAAAATGTGCAGGCTCCCCGTCACAAACATGGTGTACACGCCGGCACTGCCAAACAGCTCGGTCAGCATTTCGGTGTGGCCCGGGTACCGGTACCCCCCGAGCTGGAGGGCCTCTTTGTTCAGCGGCGCCGTCGTGATGCCGTCGATGGCCCCCGCCTGGGCGGCTTGGACCGCCGCCACGATGGCGCGCCCGGCTTCCTCGCCGCCCGCCGCCGACACCTGGCCAAGCGGCGGCGGCTCAGGGCGCGCCGAGGTGGCCACCAAATCCAGGGTGCCCGGCTCGCCCACCGCCTCTTCGGGGCGCGCCCGCTCCACCACCCGGAGTGGCGCGCCCATCACATCGATGGCGCGCGCCAGCACGGCCGCGCTGCCAAACAGCACCGGCACCAGCTCCCCCCACACCAGGGGGTCCGCCAGCGCCCGCACCACAATTTCGGGTCCAATGCCCGCCGGATCGCCCAGGGTCACCCCGATGCGCGGCCGATGCGCGTCCATGCCTGTGACCCTCCCGTCCTTCCTTCAAGTCAAGCCTGCCGCCAGCTCCACCTTACTCCGAGCAGGCGGCGCCGCCTAGGGACTCCCAGCCCTGCCGCGGAGCCGGCAACCTGGCCCCTCCGCCTCTGGCGCCCTAGCCCTCGGGCGCGACGATCTCTACCTTGATGCGGTCCGGGTCCTCAAAAAACAATGCGTAGTGATTGGGACCACCGGCAAAGGGATGGCGGTCTTCGTACAGGATCGGCAGTCCCCGCGCGCGCACGGCCGCGGTCAGCTCGTCCACTTGGGCGCGGGAGGCGGCGAACAGCGCCACGTGGTTTAGCCCCACGCGGCCTCGATGATACGGAGCCGTCAGATGGCGAGCGGCTGTCTGCACGAACACCAGATAGGTGCCGCCGAGCTTCCAGCTGCGCCCGCGGTCCCACTCCTGGTAAGGGGCCCAGCCCAGCTCGCTCAGCAGCCAGCCCCAAAGCGCGGCGGAGCGCGCTAAATCCGAGACATTCATCTCTACGTGGTGCAGGCTCCCCAACCTCGCGCCTTCTTTCCAGAGCCGTCCATTCATATGGTGCGGTCCAAGTTTTTTCAGCTGAACGTCGGCGGGCCGCGGCGCCGGACCGGGCCGTGCCGCCCTTTCCTCCCACGCCGTGCGTTTTGGCGCCACCGGCGCCGGGCGCTCCGGCCGTGCTAGTGTATAGCGAGAGATTGGGCTCGGGGAGCGGGAAGGGACGTGCGGTGGCCGAAGATTTGGAGGCGCTCTTGGCCCGCCTCGCGGCGAAGCGCGAGCAAATCCGGCGCGCGCCCCCCCTGCCGGCGGAAAGCGTGGCCAGCTGGCTTGACGACTACGGACTGCGCCAGGCCCACGCCACCACCGCGCTCGAGGGCAACACCTTGACCCTGCACGAAGCGCAGAAGTGCTGGAGCACGGCACCACCATTCCCGGCAAATTGCTGCGGGAGCAGGTCGAAGTGGTGAACACCCTTGCGACTTGGCAGTGGCTCAGTCGCCGAGGCCCCCACGCGGCCCTTTCGGAAGCGTTCGTGTGAGAAGTCCCCCGGAGACTCGTGCAGGGGATCTTGGGGGAGGAAGCCGACTGGCATCGGCGTGCCGCCATGGTTATCCGCGGCTCCCGCCACGTGCCGCCCAACTGGGTCAAGGTGCCGGAGCTCATGGCCCAATGGGTCGGACCGGCACGCGATGCGCCCTCTAACCGTGTCCCTCCGTGGTGTGGGCCGCCCGCGGCCACATCGAGTTGGCCGCCATTCACCCATTTCTCGATGGCAATGGCCGCACTTGCCGTCTGGGGGCCTGTGCTTGCTCATGCAGGCGGACTATCCCCCGGCGCTGTATGAGGTCACCGTGCGGCGGGAGTACATGCCGGCGCTGGAGCGTGCCCAGGTGAGCGGGGACGACGAACCGTTTATCCGGGTGACGGCCGCCGCGGCCGAGGTGATGCTGGATCGGTGGTGGCTGTTGATCCAGCAGGGGCATCAGGGCTAGCACATCCCCCACGGGCGCCCAAGTCCGCCCGCAGGCGATCCGACGCCTGGAGGGCCGCCGCCACCGCCTGGTCCATATTGAGATAGCGATATTGGGCCAGGCGCCCCAAAAACACGACGCCGTGCTCGCGCGCGGCCAGCGCGCGATACTGGTTGGCCAGGTGGTTGCTGGCCGGGCTGGGCACCGGATAGTACGGATCGCCCACGTCCGTGGGGTATTCCCGCACGATGGAGGTGCCCGGGTGCACCTGACCTGTCAGATGCTTGAACTCGGTGACGCGGGTAAATGGCTCCGGCCCTGGGTAGTTGATGGTGGCGACCGGCTGGAGCTGGGCCACGCCGGGCAGGTGCTCGTGCGCAAAGCGAATCGACCGATACGGCAGCCGCCCGAGCCGATAGTCAAAATAGGCGTCCAGCGGGCCTGTATACACCACCGCCGCCGCTTGGCCGCGCTCGGGAGCCACGAGCCCCTCCGTGCCGAGCCGGAGCTCAATGCGAGGATGGTTCAGCAGGCGGTGAAACAGCGCGGCATAGCCGTTGGCCGGCATAGCCTGCCAGCGGTCCGTGAAGTAGCGATCTTCTTCGGTCGTGCGCACGGGGATGCGCCCGGCCACGCCGGGTCCCAGCTCGCTTAAGTCGCGGCTCCACTGCTTTCTTGTGTATCCGCGAAAGAAGCGCTCGGCCAAGTCGGGACCTACCCGGCTCAGCACCACATCCTCGCTGGTGCGAAGCTCCGCCCGGGGCACCGCTACCCGGCGGAGATGCCGCGCGACGCCCGCTTCGGTCAGCTGCCAGCCATACAGCCGATTGATGGTGGTCCGGTTGATGGGCAGCGGCAGGAGCTGGCCATCCACCGACGCCAGCACCCGGTGCTCGTAGGGCCGCCACGCCGTAAACTGCGAAAGGTACTCCCACACCCGCGCCGCGTTGGTGTGAAAGATGTGCGGGCCATAGCGGTGAACTAGCACGCCCGCTTGGTCCCGCTCATCATAGGCGTTGCCGCCCACGTGCCCCCGCCGCTCGGCCACCACCACCCGGTGGCCGGCGTCGGCCAGCTCCCGTGCCGCCACACTGCCAGAGAATCCGGCTCCCACCACCAGCACCAGCGCCATGCTTACGCCAGCTCGGCCATCGCTCGGTCCCACACGTCCGCCGCCCGCCGCCGCCAGCTGCGCTCCTCTAAGAGGGCCTGAATGGCGGGCGCCCAGGGATCGTGCCGCCCTTTGGCCCAGTCGCCGCGCGCCTGCCGGCAGGCCGCGACAAACTGGGCCGGGGTGTCGCCGTAATACACATGCGGGGCCACCGCGTCGGGAACCGGCAGGCTCGACACCACGGGCTTGCCGGCCGCCAGGTACTCGTAAAGTTTCAAGGGGTCTGACGCCCGCGACCGCGCGGAGGCGGTGCGAGGCAACAGCCCAATGGCCATGTGCCGCACCACATCCGGCAGCGCCCCGTATGACACGGCGGGCTGATATACCACGTTCGGGCGGGCCGACAGCAGCCGGGACAGGCGTTCAGTGGTGTCGGCGGCCACCGGGCCGATGAGCGCGATCCGATCCTCCGGCATGGCGGCGGCCAGCGCGTCCAGCAGATCAAAGTCAATCCAGTCCATGAGGTTGCCAAAAAACCCGAAGGTCCACTGGGGCGCCGCGGGCGGGCGCCGCCAAAATGTGGGGTCTACTGCGGATCCCCAGTGCAGGATCCGCTCGGGCGGCGCGTCCAGCGTGGCGGCGGTGCCCTCCGAGATGGACACGACCACGTCCGCCTCCGCCGACGCCGCCCGATGCCGCGCCGCCAGCGTCTCGTGGGGAGCGGCCACGTTTTCCAGCGCCTCGTACACCAGGACGTCGGGATGCAGCGGGCGCCAAAAGGGGCCCATCGTGTCGAGGTGATACGACGTGGTGTGCACCACCAGCGGCCGATCGCCCAGCGCACGCTGGAGATCCTCTGGGCGGACCACGGCCGCGCGCATCCCGAGTGTCTCGAGATGGCCCGGGGACATCCCGGGCTCGACCTGCCACCACGGCCCTTGGTTCGAGGCGCGATACGCCAAGGCATCGCGTGCACTGGGCGGCGCCAGCGGATCCATGTGGATGAACCGGTGCGGCGACGGCTCTCGGGTCCACTCCCGCAGCATGAAGAGGGCGTTGTCTGCCAGCTGCCGGTGCCCCCAGGAAAACATGCCGGTGGATACCCACACCACGGGCTGGCTCACGATCTCACCTCACAGCGCGAAGCGGCCAAGGATGCCAGCGCGGCGGACACGGGGTGCACATCGGGCAGCTCCGGCTGGTGCGCCCGCGCATAGGCAGCCAGCGCCACCGCCCGCTCGTACTCGTCCAGCGTCGTGGCCGGCCACGCGCCAAAGCCCTGGCCGCCCACCTGCGGCGGCCAGGACCCGCTGGCCTCGGCCCATTCCGGGGCGCCATCCCCCGGCGGCACCACCGCGACCCACGCCGCCGCCAGCATTCGCGACAGCTCCTCATCGGGCACCACTGCCAAATTAGGGACGCCCTCTGGTGCTGGGGCGGGCCGGACGGACGCGGCTGCCACCACCGGGATGGGCGCAAGCCGCTGAGCCAGCGCCTCGGTGAAGTCGGGCGCGGGCTTATCCCCCACGACCGCCACGGCGCCGCTCCCCCACTGCAGTGTGGCCGGCGCCACCGGGGGCCCTGGCGGCCCCACCTCCCACCCCAGGCGCTCGGTGAGGCACTCCAGCCGGTGCGCCACGATCTTGGGCTCAGCCACAAGCCACGCCGGCGGCGCCTCCTCGGTCAGGACCAGCCAAGGGGGCGCCTCCCAACTCGCCAGCATCAAGGCGACCCCAAGCGTGGGCCACTGCAGCTGGACGCCGTCCGAGCCCGCCCAGACGGCGGGGAGATAGGCAGCAAAATACCCCCGCTCGGGAATCACCAGCTTCTGCTGCAGCGAGGGCCATACGGATTGCTGCATCTGGGCCGCGAAAGCCTGCAGCGCCTCGGGACCGTGGCGGGCGGGCTCCAGCGGCGCGCCCACACTGGCTGTCAGCCCGACGCGCAGATGCACCACCGCGAATCCTTCGGCGGCCAGCGCGTCCAGCACCCGCGGCGCCTCGGCCGGCACCGCCTGGGCCCGGCCCAGCACCGCAATTACCACGGGTTCCTCCTCCGCTGGAGCATGCAGACGAGCTTCGCCGCGTTTCGCGACGACGCGATCCTGTCCCTCGCTTCCCATAGACTGAATGTCATAGGTTTCATGCTTTTGCCTTCGGGACCGCCAGCGCGATTCCTGCCGCTCACCAAAAATCCGCCGCGGGCTGAGGACTTTCGGATCGCGAAAGCCCCCGCGCACGGCCAATCTGCTCCCGATTATAGTTTTTTCATCCGCCAATTATTATCTCAGCCGGCGCGCTACGCGTGAGACGCGAACCACGCCAGCAGCCGCCTGAGCCGGTCCTGGCGCAGCGTGGGCTCGGACAGCGCGCCAAAGCCGTGGGACCCGGGATACCGAAGAAACTCGGTGTCCACGCCAAAGCGCTTCAGCGCCACGTACAGCTGCTCGGCTTGCTCTATGGGGCACCGCTGGTCGTCCTCCCCGGCCACGACCTGCGTCGGCGTTTGAATGTGTGGCGCGTAGGCCAGCGGCGACTGCTGCCAGAGCCGCATCGGGTCCTCCCATAAGTCGGGGCCCACTTCCCCCGGAGCAAACCACCACCCGATGTCGCTGGTGCCATAAAACGACACCAGGTTGGTGACAGGCACCACCGCCGACGCCGCCCGAAAGCGCGTGGTGTGTCCCACGATCCACGAGGTCATGAACCCGCCATAGGAGCCCCCCGTCACGTACAGGTGGCCCTCATCGATGTCGCCGGCGTCCACGAGGTGGTCCACCACCGCCATGAGATCCGCCATGTCGGCGCCGCCCCAGTCGCCCCGCACGGCATCCTGAAACGGCTGGCCGTACCCCATGCTCCCGCGGGGATTCACCTGAATCACCGTGTAGCCTTCCGCCATCACCTGGGCGTCAAAGCGGGCCGTTTGCCCATAGGCTCCATGAGGCCCGCCGTGCACGAACAAAATCGCGGGCCGCCGGGCTCCCGGCTCCCGCCCCACCACGTAGGCCGGGATGGCAAGCCCATCCGGCGCCGCCACCTCGATTTCCTCGGTCCGCGACAGCTGGCCGACCGCCCACTCATTGTCGTCCGCGAGCCGCATCTCGGGCTCGCCCGCTCGCTGGAAGCAGACGCTGTCGAGGCGGGTGGTGCTGGCCGACACGTACAGGAGTGCGCCGCCGGCGGCCGCCAGCTCATACACCACCGGGTCTGCGGCGGGCACCACGTCCGGGGTCCCACCCCCGCCCAGCGGCCGCCGCCATATGTGGGTCGCCCCGCGCCAGGTCGCCAGGCCATATACAAAGTCGCCGTCCACGCGCGGAGCGCCGGGGCCGGCCGGGACATGCGTGTCGCTGGACAGCACGCTGCCCACCGACCAATCTGCGGCAAACCGCTCCTGGCTGACGCCGCCGTCAGGCGCCCGCCGATACAGCTGGCCCACGGTGGCGGGGCCGTACGCCCGGTCGCTGCCGTAAAACCACACGCTGCCATCCGCCGCCGGCACCGGAGCCCCCACCGCCAGTGTCCCCGCCGTCAGGCGCTCGACGCCGCGGCCGCCGGCCAGATCCACGCGAAATAAGTCGGTGCGCTCGGTCGCCGCGGCCCCTTCATCGGCCAGCCGCGTGTAGACGACCGACGTGGCATCCGGCGACAGCGCCGCATTGGTCACGTCGTAGGGGCTGTCGTCCAGCAACTCGGCCGCGCCGCCCGTGATGAGGTGCAGTTGCGTGGGCTGTTCAAAGAAGCCAGCCCCGTCGTAGTGCCACTGCCATCGCTGATAGTGGCGCGGCCAGGTGGGGTCCGGCCGCTCCCCCTCGATGGGGCGCTTGGCCGCCACCACCACGCGGCCATCTGGCAGCGGCAGCACCTGGGTCAGTCCCTGCCACTGGGGCCCCATCGGCGCGGGCTCACCACCGGCCAGCGGCAGGCGGTACACCTGGCTCACAGGTCCGGTGGTGCGCACGAACCACAAGTCGCCGTCCGCACTGAAAGCTGGCGCCGTGTCGTGGGTGCCCCGCGTCAAAAGCCGCCGCTGGCCCGGTGCCACCCACACCAGGCGCCGCTGATATCCACTGCCGTCGGGCAGCGCCGTCTTGCACACCACCACACCGCCGTGGCCTTGGGGATGGAGAACCGGATGGGACCAAGTCACCACCCGGTGCAAATCGCTCAGGGTGAAACTCACGCGCCCTCACCTCCAGGCTTCGCTATTGGCTAACGCGTGCCTTCTTCAAGATCCCCGGCGAAAGTCCTGCCCTGCGCCGCCGAGGGGCGCGCGGATCGCGCCCCAGGCCCGGCGCGCGTGGTAGCATGGGGGCATCCTGCAGCACTATCCCACGGAAAGGGCGGCTCGCACTCATGACCGAGGATCTGCTGGTTCGCCGCATCGAAGAGACGTGCTCCGGGATCGGGGTTCCGCTGACGGGCCATGAGGATGTCCTGTGGCACGTGCCGCTGCACGGCGTCACGGCGCGATGCTCCACCCTCAATGACTCTGGGCTAAATATGGTGGGGCTGGCCAAGCTCTCTGCCGAGTCGGCCGACAGCGGCATCGCGGCCGTGGTGGACTACTACCAATCTCAAGAGAAGCTGGTGAGCTGGATCGTGGGGCCGTCGTCCACGCCGCAGGACTTGGGTGAGCGCTTGCTGGCGCACGGATTCGTGCTGGACCGCGAAGAGTGCATGTGGGGCATGGCGCTTCAGCCCTTGGAGCTCGCGGCCCCCGCCCCGCCGGGCATCACCGTGAGAAGGGTGTCCGCGGACGAGGCCGCCGCCCACCAGTCCATGATGGCTAGGGCGTATGGGTACGGCACGACGGCCGAGGGGCTGGGCGCCATGATGCGGCTCGGTGCCGCGCTGAGCCCACAGGCCGCCATCTACTTGGCCTGGGCGGAGGGGTCGCCCTCGCCGGTAGGATGGTCGTTTGCGTTTTTCCACGCCGATGGCGAGACCCTGGTGCTGGACGGCTCCGCCACCCTCCCTACCCACCGCCACCGGGGTGTGTACACCGCCATGGTCGCTGAGCGCCTCCGCGACGGAAGGACGCGCGGATACACCACCGCTGTCGTCCAGGCGGTGCGGGGCACCTCCGCTCCCATCTGCGCCCAGCTCGGCTTTCGCATCGTCTGTGCCCTGGACATGTACCTCTGGCACCCGCGCGCCCCCCGCCTCTGACTCGGGCCGCCCACGGGTCTGTGGTATTCTGGCGGCGGGCCTGGGGGTCTGAGCTTGCCGCCAGTCGCTCGATCTATTGCCGTGAAAGGGCGATCTCCCTTGACCGAGGACCTGCTGATTCAGCGGATTGAAGAAACCTGCGGGGCCATCGGCATGGAGATAGCGGGCCAGGAGGACCTGCTGTGGCGGGTGCCCCTTGATGGGGTTGCGGCGCGCTGCTCCGCGCTCAGCGATCCGGTTTTAAATTTGGTGGGACTGGCCGCGCTCCCGCCCGAATCGGCCGATGCTGGCATCGCAGCCGTGCTGGACTATTACCGGGCCCAGGGCAAGACCGTGAGCTGGATCGTGGGGCCCACATCCCGGCCCGGCGATCTGGGCGCGCGCCTGGTGGCCCAGGGATTTAACCTGATTCCCGAGGAGGCCATGTCAGGCATGGTGCTCACGCCGCTGGAGGTTGCGGCCCCCATCGCGCCGGGCATCACCGTACGGCAGGTGTCGGCGGCCGAGGCCGCCCCGCACCACGCTATGATGGCCGCCGCATACGGGTTCCCTGCGACGGAGGATTTCTTTAAGGTCTGGTTTCTCCTGCTCGATGCGCTGGGAGACCGGGCCGCCTTTTACCTGACCTGGCTGGAGGGGGTGCCCGACCCCGTGGCTTGGTCATCTGCGCTGTTTCACGCCGATGGCCAGACGATGGCGCTGGGCGGCTCGGCCACGCTCGCCGCCTACCGCCACCGGGGCTTGTACACCGCGATGGTGGCCGAGCGGCTCCGCGACGGCCGCGCGAGAGGGTGCACTACCGCCGTCATCCAGGCGGTGAAAGCCACGTCGGCCCCCATCTGCGAGAAGCTCGGGTTTCGCACGATCTGCTCGCTGGATATGTACAACTGGTGGCCGCCGGGCCCGGCTCCGCGCTAACCGCACAATCTCGTCATACTCAGATCGCCAGGGCCATGGAGTCATCTGCTATCTTGGTGACAGGACGGGGCGCGATGACTCATGCCCTGGGATTTGTGCCCGCCGCGCCGGCGGTCCCCGCCATCCCGGCCTCCCCAGGCGTGCGCCGGGTGGTGTTTCGCGCGAGGAAGCTGCTGGTCGGCCTGGTGTACGACGCCGCCCACTTGGAAGGGAGTCCCTACTCGTTTCCTGAGGTGCAGACGCTTTTGGACGGCATTACCGTCGGCGGCCATCGCCTCGAAGATCAGCGGCTCATCTTAAACCTCCGGGCGGCCTGGGACGCGGTGCTGAAAGACGTCCTGGCCGGAGCGTTTCGCCTGCAGTGCGAGCCCTACTCCCGCCTGCAAGGGCTGGTGGCGGCCGAGGAGGCATTGGCCTGGGGCAGCTTTCGCACCGGATCGGTCACGGTGGCGGGAACCACCACGCGCACCGCGCCCCCCGCGTCCCAATTGGAGGATCGGTTTGAGCGCGGGCTGGCCGTGCTCGAGGCGATGCCGCATCCCGTGGTCCGCGGCATCAATTTCTTTTTGTTTGGCGCCTTCAACCAGTTTTTCTGGGGCGGCAACCAGCGCACCGCCCGCCTTATGATGAACGGGGGGCTGCTGTCGGCCGGCTTTGACGTGATTAGCGTGCCGGCCCGCGCCCGGCAGGAATTTAACGAGGCGATGCTGCGGTCTTACGACACTGCCGACGGCCGCGAGATGGGCACCCTCCTGATGCAGTACGCCCCCGAGTCCTACCGCGCCGACTGAGCCCCTCTCTGCACCCCCACTCCACCCCCTCTCCACCTTGATTCACCGCCCACACATCATGCATGGGAGCACCGCTGTTACTTGCCGCCGGATACTCCCTATTCCTGGGATAGATATTCCCCTTGATGCCACGGCATGCGGGGGAGACAATGAAGGCGCGCCCCCGTGGGCGGCGCAGTCATTGGGAAACGGGGGTTCGCATGGGCGCAGCATCGGCGAAATCAGCGGCGCAGCCAGCGCTGGCGGGCGGCGATCCCCGCAAGTGGTGGATCTTATCGGTCGTGACGCTGACGGCGTTTGTCACCAATTTGGACGGCACCATCGTCATCATTGGCCTGCCGCGCATGGTAGCGGGGCTCCACATTACCGTCACCACGGGGCTTTGGGCCCTCACGTCTTATATCATTACCAGCACGGTGTTTCTGCTGCCGGCGGGCCGCTGGTCCGAGCTGGTGGGGCAAAAGCGCATCTTCATGGGTGGGCTGGCGATTTTCACCGCGGCCACGTTCCTGTGCGGCATCGCGCCGACCGGCACCTGGCTCTTGGCATACCGGTTCATCCAGGGCACCGGCGCCGCGCTGGCGCTGGCGACAGCCACACCCATCATCGTGCGGGCGTTTCGGCCCAGTGAGCTTGGGCGGGCACTGGGCATCAACTCGGTATCGTGGGTGGCCGGCGCCATTGTCGGGCCGGTGGCGGGCGGCGTGCTGGTGAGCACCCTCGGCTGGCGCTCGATTTTCTTTGTGACCATTCCCTTTGCCATCGCGGGGGTCGTCGGCGGCTGGCGCATTCTGCGCGACCAAGTGCCGTCGCGGGGCGCCGCCACCGATTGGGCCGGGGCCATCACGTTTGGCTTGGCCGTCACCAGCTTGCTGGTGGCGCTGTCCATGGGCCAAGCCTGGGGCTGGTCCAGCCTCAACACCTTGGGCCTGTTTTTCGCCACCGTGGTGCTGGCATCGTTCTTTGTGCGCATTGAGCAGCGGCACGCGGCGCCGATGTTTGACTTGGGCCTCTTGGGCCACCCGCACTATCGGTCAGGCTTAGGCGTCACCGTGAGCTACTCCATCGGGTATTTTGCCACCACGTTCTTGCTCACTATCTATCTGCAGGGCGCCGCGCATCTGTCACCGCTGGATGCGGGCTTGATGCTGGTGCCGCTGTCCGCGCCCCAGCTGGTGATGGGCCCGCTGGGCGGCGTGCTGGCCGACCGCTACGGGCCGGCCCGCCTGGTGGCGGTGGGCGTGCTGCTGCTGGCCGCCGGGGGTTTCTGGCTGGGCCACCTCGGCCCGCACTTCGAGGTGCTCCCGATGGTGTTCCCGCTGCTGCTGATGTCTGCAGCCAATGGGCTCGCCTGGCCGGCGCTCACCAAGGCCGTGATGTCCTCCGCACCGGGCGAGCGCACCGGCACCGCGTCAGGCATGTTTTACACCTTCCGCAACGTGGGCATGGCGCTGTCGCTGACCCTCGCCCTGGTGGTGGCCGAGGTGAGCCTCCCGCCCCGCATCGCGTCCGAGGTGTACTTGGGCACCGCGAACCTGCTGCGGCCCGCGCTGAAGGGTGCGCTCATCCATGCGACCAATACGGCCTTTTGGGCGTTCGTGGGCTTCTACCTGCTGGCGTTTCTGCTGGCGCTGCCGCTGCTGCGGGCCCGGCCGCGGAGCGCCAGCGAGGGCCGGCAGGCCTAAGGCTCCGGGACGCTATGGGCTGCGCGCTGAGCGCGCAGCGTGCGGTAAAACGTTGACAGCGACGCGCGATAAACCCCGCCGGCGTGAAGCGCAGCCCATACGGTGCGGGGGCTCGCGCCGGCAAATTGCGGACGGGCGAGGGCCGCTTCGACCGCCGCCCAATTTTGCTGGTCCGCGGCCGGCCGGGGGTAGCGGCGCGGCTGTCGAGGCTTAGCCGGCCGGGGCCGGCGGTGGCTGTAGTAGGTGGAGCGCGGGAGGCCCAAGGCGCGGCAGGCCGCCACGATGCTCCGGTGCTCCCGAAGCTCCGCCAACGCAGCATCTAGAATGGCGGCGGCTTCCGCTGGCCGCTCCCGGCGGGCCTGGCGCACCATCGCCCCCACCTCTCGGCTTTGTGTCGCCATGGTGGCGCGGGCCTGCGCCAGCTCGCGGCGAAGGCGCCTGCCCTCTTGCCGAAGGCGGGATCGCTCGCGCTCCAGGTCTTGGCGCCCCGTCGCTGGGGTGTGCGGGCCGAGGGCGGCCCGCACACCCGCGTCCCGCTGGGCCCGCCATGCGGATAGCGCGGACGAGTACACGCCTTCGCGGCGCAGCAGCGCCTCCGTCGCCCCCCATTCGGTGCAGGCATCGGCTTCGGCCAAAATGCGCAACTTGTCGTCCACCGTAAAGCGCCGCCGCCGCGCCCTGGGGGCGGTGTGGCCGGACTCGTCCATCGGCGTCCTCCTTTTGGGGTTTGGGCATTCGTCCGCGAGGAGCGGCAGAGCCGCTGGCTTACCGTGCCCCTATCGCGGAGACCGCGGCCAGAATCAGCAGGTGAAACACCTGGTCAATCACGACGAGGAGCCATTGGTCCTCCGCCCGGGAGATCCCGCCCACGGTGCGCGCCCACCAGCGCACGAATGCCCGCTGGTCCAGCACGACATGGGAAACAAGCAACAGCACGACCGGCAGCGCCCCCAGGGTGGCGCCGCCCAAGCCGGCCGCCGCCCATACGCACGCCGTGTACACGGCGGCGTGCACCGCTAGCGCGTCCCAGCGCGAGGATTTTAGGCGCGCCATCCAGTTGGTCTGAAGCAAGAAGTCCCCCACGAGGTGGCCCAGCAGCAAGACATCGAAGATGCTCACGCCCGCGTGTCTCCTTTAGCAACTCGGCAGAGCCCCGCACCCGGTGCCGCGAGCAGAGGCGCTAACGAGCTGTGATTCGACAGCGGGCGGCCATTCCCTGCAGGGGCAATGGGGAGGGGCCGAGGGTCTCAGTCCGGCACGCCGAGGATGCCATCAGAACTCGGTGGCCCCGGCCAACTTCAGTGCATGGGATACGTCCGCCAACGTCGTGGCAGACACGGCGACATCCAGCAGGGCCAAAAGCTGGTCGGCGTCATCGATGGCGGCGACTTGTGTGCGGGCCGCCCGGGAAGCCTAGCCAAATCGCCGCAGCAGCGTCTGACGCACCGCAGTCTGCAGGCCCTCGACCTTGCCACGCTCTTCGCCGTGCGCTTCGCCCCGCTGTTCGCCGCGCGCTTCGGCTTCCTCCACCACCACGTCCAGCACGGATCGCACCGCATGCACCTCCTTGAGCCATTCTAGCACCGTCACCGCCAGCTCGGCGGGCGCCATGCCCACCACGCACGCCACCGCCGCCTCCGTCCAGGGAGCCGGCATCGCGGCCGCCACCTGGACCGCCCGCCCGACACGGGCAGGTGCCCTACGGCCGACCCCCGACTGAACTGACGATAGAGGACGGCGCCCGCGAGGGTTCGAACTTTGGATGCCCTCGCGCACCGATGGCATCATCCGGCCCTTGCTTAAGCGTCCTTGGTCAGCGGTCCGTCGTCGGCAGGCACGCAAATTAACAGACGGCCTCCGCGGGCCGCCAATTCGGTCTACGAGCCTCATTGGTGCCCACCGGCGCGGCGCGGCAGCCGGGGCGATTTTGCCGCGTCATGGAGAGGCGGTGCCCAGCGCGATGGCCGACGGCAGCGGATGAGGTGGCGGCCATGCCGGCGGTGACATTGCGCCGCCCAATCGATTGCAGGTGGGCCCCTGCCGGGCGCAATCCACGTACTCGCTCTTGATGTAGTCCGTGTACCGCGTGCCCCGCCACCAGTATTGCACCAGGATTCCCCATACCACGGCGTCCTCCGGGCGGTGCAGGGTCCTGGCGACGCCGACCAGGTACTTGTTCTGCGCCCCGGGGGGAATCACCGCGGGGAGGCGGGGCCGTGCCGGGGGCCAATGAGCGTGGCCGCCCCGGGTCGCCAGGGTGTTGGGCAGCAACACCACGTGAAGACTCACGTGGGGCGGCCGATCCGTCGGGGCCACGCTGACGATGGTCATGGGGGATCCGGTCAGGTTCTCCAAGAACGTTTGGCTGGCGTACGCAGCGACCCCGACGGGCCGGGCGATCGCGTACGACCACGTGCTGGCCCCACTCATCTCGCGCGCCAGCGGGCCCGGGCCCAGCTGGATGCCGCACCACCCCGCCGCCATCACGCCGGCCGCTCCCAGCCGGAGCGGACGCTGGGCAAGCCAGCGACTGACGCGCTGTACATGCGTCATGTGCGCGCGAGCACCCTGCCTTCAGTTGGCATACACTATCTGGGCATTGGGAGGCGAGGCATCATTGCCATAAAGCTGCTGAGTGAATCCAGAAAATGTCCACTTAATCATGACGCACTGGCTGTAGCCATTCGTGGCCGACAAGGTGGCATTGAAAACCGTGACAGCCGCCGAATAATCATAGGCGGTCGCCGTGTTTTTCCATGCTATTGACCCGGCTGGATATGATACGGCATATTGATTGGGATGACCATCCATGCTAGAGACATCGTTCCCGAATCCCCAGCCACCATCCCAGCGCAGAGCACGCACCAAGTAATACGTCCGGCCAGCGCACGCATTTTCACCGATGTACTCAGTCTTGCCAAAGTCGAACTCGCTCGTCAGCTGCCAACCCGCATCAAACCACTGAGATGAGTTGCGCGTGAGAGATTGCGCGTAGCTGGAGGAATTGCTCACCTGCGCAGTGCCGTCGAAGCTCCATCCGCTCCCGCTGGGAGAATGCGCCACTTCTACCGTGCTGTCTGCCTTTTGCCCGTATGTGAAGGTGGCCACGGAGTCTCGGGCATTGTGCATCTCTCCGACCTTCATGAACTGTTTGCTGTAAGAGGTCGGTCGTTGATAGTAGTCGCACACGCCGGATTGGGGCTGAGTGCCCGTGACAAACGGCAGCTGGAACGGCGCAGGAACAGGAGCCAACTGGGGCAGGGGCCCCGCCTCAAGACAAACTGATTCCTCCGTCCCGATGGAACGGCTCGCTGCAGACACGGCGGACAAGCCCGCCTCGACACGGCGACTGAACGCATACGTTAGGGGCGGGTGGTTGCGACGAGCGACGACAAGGTTGAAGTTCAAATAGCCCCCGTTGGCCTGGGCTAAGCGCAAGAGTGCCGGAGACAAATACTCAGCCACCTCAGCCTCAACATGGATGCACTTCCTCTTTCATCCGGCTCACCGAGCACGCCTGGACCCGAGCCAACTAAAAGCGGGTGTTCCACATCCGGTCGACAATTCCTGCTAGAAGTGGGACACACATCTTTCGACGGCATTCGACAGAGCAAATGGCCAGACCCCCAGCAACATCGCTACTGGCTGGCCCCCGTCGCCATCGCGGCGGGGAGCGGCGTGTCCCGCAGGCCCACCGATGCGGCCAGAATCTCGGTGACGTCGGTCACCCGCAGCCGGTCGTCCACCCCCAGCGCCGTGGCCGCGGCGCGAAACATCGACACGTCTTTCGGGCACGCGACCACGAAGTGGGTCACGCCGGGCAGGGCCAGCGCTTCGCGAATCCGCTGATTGGCCGGCCGCTCCACCATCCCGGCCTCCTCCATCCAGATGCGGCCGCCGCCCGCGCCGCAGCAAAAGCTTTGCTCGCCGTGGCGCGGCATCTCCCGCAAATCCACGCCCAGGGCCGCCAGCAACTGGCGCGGCGCTTCCGTGATGTGGTTCCAGCGGCCGAGATAGCAGGGGTCATGATACGTGGCCCGAATGGGAATAGGCTTTAAGGACAGCCGCCGCTCTTGGGCCAAGGCCAAGAACGCCTCGGTGTAGTGGAACACGGGCTTGTCAAACCCAAACTTCCGGTATTCGTTTTTGAGTGCGTTCAGGGAGTGGGGGTCGGTGGTGAACACGCGCTCAAACGTGGCGCGCTCCAGGACCTTCAGATTCTTCTGCGCGAGCGTCTCAAACAAGCCGTACTCCCCAATGCGCAGCGCGTCGTTGCCGGAGTTGACCTCCCCCTCATACAAGATGCCAAAGTCCACCCCCGCCTGGTGCAGCAGCTGGCCCACCAAGGCGGTCATCTCCCGGGCCCCCGGATCCAGCGCTGCAAAGTCGCCCACGAACCAAAGCCAGTCCACCGGCTCCCGGCGCGCGTCCTTGATGGGAAAGTCCAGCGCCTTGGCCCATTCTGGGCGCTTGCGCGCCGGCTGCCCAAACGAGTTGCCCTGCCGCTCAAAGGCCACCAGCACCTTCTGGGCGGCTGGCTCCACGTCGCCATCTTCCAAGAGGGCGGCCCGGAGGCCGGCAATCTTGGGCACATGCTCAATAAACACCGGGCAGGCCTGCTGGCAGGCGCCGCAGGTGGTGCACGCCCAAAGCGCCTCGCTGGACACGGCCCCACCGGCCAGCGGCGGCTGCCCGCCGCTGGGATGGCCCATTTCGCGCACCAGGGCCTCGCGCAGGTCCAGAATCACCATCTTGGGCGACAGCGGCTGCCCCGCCGCATTGGCCGGGCACACATCCTGGCAGCGCCCACACTCGGTGCACGTAAATAAGTCCAAGATATCTTTCCAGCGAAAGTCCTCAAACGAGCGGATGGCCATGCTCTCGGATTCCAGCGGGGGCGTCTCCACCAGCTCCCCAATCGGCCCCAGCTTGCGCAGAAAGATATTGGGGACCGCCAGGAAGATGTGAAAGTGCTTGGAGTAGGGCAGATAAGCCAAGAACGCCAGCACCACGCCGATGTCCATCAGGTAGCCGACGCTGTAGCCGGCCATCGCCGCGGCAGGCGTAGTCCACCCCAGAGCCGCCCACAGGTGATAGAGCGCAAGGCCCAGAAACTGGCTTTTGGCGGCCGGGTCGGGCACATGAAACACCTGGGCCGCCACCACCGGGTAAAACGACTGGTGCACCGCGATGCCCACCACAATCAGGGTGATGAGGCCGAGAATCACGTACGCGTCACGCTCGTCCGACCCATGAAAGCGGGCGGGATGGCGCACCGCGCGGTTGTATACCGCCATCAGCACCCCGATGAGCACCAGCGCCACCCACACATCCACCACCAAGCCAAGCCAGGGGCCAATGCCGAATCCTGGCCGGAACACCTCGCCCACGGTGCCCACGATGTCTAGCAGCAGCACCACAAAGCCACTGAAGATGAAGTAGTGCAGCACCCCCGAGAAGGGAATGCGGACCATGCGGCGGTGGCCCAGCACCTCGGTCACCACCGACGTGAGGCGCTCGCCGATCCGATCCCAGCGGCGCACCGGCTTAGCGCGGCGCATCACGGCCCAGATCGCGCGGCTCCGGATCCCAAACACCCCCGCGCTGGCGATGGCCAGCACCACCGTCACCAGCTCCAGCATGATCCGCATGGTCATGTTAGGCCCCCTCCTGCAGCCGTTCGGTCAGCGCCGGCATCAGGTCCAGAATGTCACAGGTGGCCCCGTAGTGCGCCACTTCGAATATCGGGGCCGCAGGGTCGCTGTTGACGGCCACGATGAGGGCGCTGTCTTTCATGCCCTGCAGGTGCTCCGGCGCACCGCTGATGCCCAGCGCCAAGTAAAGCTTGGGCTTCACCGTCTGCCCAGACTTCCCCACCTGCCGCGCGCGCGGCAGCCACCCTGCGTCGACCACTGGCCGCGAGCAGCTCACCACGCCACCGATGGCATCGGCCAGCTCCTGGGCCAGCTCCAGATTGTCCGGGTCTTGGATGCCGCGGCCCACGCTCACCAAGATATCGGCCCGCGTAATATCCACGTCGCTGGCGTCGGGCTCAATGAGGCGCACCAACTCCAAGTCCCCCGCCGCCGGAGCGGCCAGCTCTCGCACCGGCGTGGTGGCATCGCTCGGCTCTGCGGCCGGCCACGACCCGGGCAGCACGGTCACCACCGCCCCAGCCGGCACGGCGACGTCTGCCGCGAGCTTGCCCGCGTACACCTGGCTGGTGGCCACGAGGCCCCCTCCCTCGTCCGGCTGGAGCGCCGTCGCATAGGCCAGCATGGCCCGCCCCTCCGCTGCCGCCAGGGCCGCGCCCAAATCCATACCCATCGTGGTGTTGGCGAGCAGCACCAGCCCGGCCGCGGTCTCCTGCACCACGCTCCGGAGCGCCGCCTCGTACACGCTGGGCACGTACTCCGCCCCCGCGGCCCCGGCAACCGCGATGGCCTCATCGGCTCCTGAATTGGCCAGCGCCGCGTGAGCCCCTTCTCCAAAAGCGACCGCCACCACCTTCGCGGACAGCGCCGCCTTAAGCTCACGCGCCTTGGCGATCAGCTCCCAGGCTGCCGGCGTCGGCGCCTGACCTTCCAGCTCCATTACGGCCACAATCGGTCCCATGCCATCAGCTCCTCAGGTGTTGTTCATCCAGCAGCGCCACGATGGCCGCCGCCGCATCCTCCGCTCGGCCTTCCCACATCACGGCATGGCTCTGCGCCTCGGGCCGATAAAGCCGGCGCACCGCCAGCGCTGGCTCCGCGTCCGGCAGCGCGGCCTCCACTTCCGTCAGCGCGGCCGACCGCGATACCTGCCGAATGCGGGCAATAGGGACATAGCGGGGAGGCTTCCGGGCCGCCTGCAGCCCCAGCACCAGCGGGGTGGGCGCGCGAAATTCCGCCATGCGGCCGCCGGAGTACTCCTGCACAAAGCTCACCCGGCCGCCCGCGTGCGACACCTCCCGCACCACCGACGCATGCGGCCAGCCGAGCATGCCCGCCAAGAGGCCCGCCACCTGGCCGTCCAAGTCATCCACGGCCTGCACCCCGGTCATCACCAGGTCGCATCCGGCCTCGGCCAGATAGCCGGCCAGCACCCGGGCGCGCTGGCGCCCCGTCAGCGTCCGGTCAAACGGGCCGGTAAGCTTCACGGCGCCGTCGGCACCTTTGGCGATGGCCGCATACAGCATGCTGTCCACGTCCCCGGTGTCAATCGCGACCGCCCACACTTCGGCCCCCGCCGCTTCTTTCAGCAGCAGGGCTTCCTCCAGCGCCTGGTCATCCCACTCGCTCGGAACGTAGCTGAGCACCTCTACCGCCAAGCCTTGGCCCGAATCGTCCAGCTCCAAATCCTCCACCAGATCAGGCACGTCCTTCAGCAGCACCGCCACACGCATCGGCGTCCCTCCTCGTTTCGTCTGATTGGGTCCTCTTAGCCGCCGGCGCCCCCGGGCTCCCCGGCATCGGGCCAGCGCTCCGCGGCCGCCTCGGCCACCGCCTGCACCAGCTCCACCTCCACCGGGCTAAAAGCGTCCCGCTGGAGCGCCGTGAGGCACAGGACGGCCCGCACGCTCCGCCGGGTCACCGGCACCGCCAGCGCCGACTCGGCGGCGGGGTTGGCCAAGCCGTGGCCGTGAAACATCCGCAGCACCGGCACAATCTGCACCACCCGGTCCCCCGCGGCGGTGCCCACCAATCCCTGGTGCCAGTCTGCCGCCAGGGGGGCGGGTGCCCCCTGATGGGCGGCCAGCACCAGGCGAATGCCGGCGGGGGCGGGCACGTAGAGACTTTGGCTGAGCGGCTCCGGCAGGGACCGCCACAGCACGGCCATCATGCCTTGCAGCCGGCTGGGCCAGGGCACCTCGTCCGCTTCCAGCGCCAGCGCCGCTGCGCCCACCACCTCGGCCGCCCCTGTCGCCGGGCTGATGGCCAGTGCCGCCGCCACGCGCGGGTCGGCCATCAAAAGGTGATGACGACGTCAGCCTCGGCCGCCATCTCGTTCAGCGCCGTGCCGCCCACCACCCCCGCCACCTCCACCAGGTCGTCGAGCGTGCAGTCGTTTAGGTCCAGGCTGGGTGCGCAGACGTAAAATTCCACCCCCGCCTCGCGGGCTTGGTCCATGAAAAACTGCAGGGTGGATCCCTGGCCGTAGCCCTTGATGTACAGGTTCTCGGCCACACCGCGCTTCAAGAGGCTGGTGGCGGTGATGGTGAACACCATCCGCGACTCCCCGTCCATCAGCGCGGCCGTCGTGGCCAGAAAGAAGGGCGAGGCCGACCGCTCGGGCGCTTCCACCCCCGTGGTGAGAATGTAGAGATACTTCTTGGTGTCGTCGTCCACTTAGCGCGCCTCCTGGTCGTTTTTGTGGAGCTACTTGGCTCGGCGCAGGCGAAACCGAAACACCGCGCCCTCCTGCTCCGACAGGAGCAGCTCGTGGCCGGTCGAGTTCGCAAACGCCTTGAAGTCCGCGATCGAGCCTGGGTCGGTGCACTCCACCTCCACCACTTGGCCCAACTCCACAGCCTGAATCCCCTTCTTCGCCTTGATCACCGGCATCGGGCACGCCATCCCCTTCGCATCAATGCGCGCCGCCACTTCCACGTCCTGCACGGTTCGCCTCCTCCTTCTCCGTCGGCCCCAACTCCGCCTCGTCCGCCCGGTCTTGCTGCCTGAGACTCATCCGGACCCCGGGGCCGCCCCGCCCACGGCCTCCTGCGCCTCGTCCTCCACCCGTGTCGCGTTCGCCATTGCCCGGCCCACGTCCAGGGCCGTGACGCCGGGCACATTCACGGCCGCCCACGCCCGGTCCAGCGCCGGCTGGTACGCCTCGGGCAAAAGGGCGCAGCCGGCGAGGGCCGCCCCGACTTCGATGAGGGCCTCTGGCGGGTCGACGAAAAAGTCGCCCGCCAGCAACATATCGTCCACGCGGCCATCTCGCTCCCGCACCACCACGCGCACCAAGCCCCCCGGCGCCTTGTGAACGCCTTCGTACAGCCGCACCCCTTCTTTGATCTTGACGCCCGGCTGCACCCAGCCCTCGCTGGACCCGTAGGCGTAGACAAACGCCGGGTCAAACAGCTGGCCCTCGTAGCGGCGCGTCGCGGCCCACTCCGCGGCGCTTAACACGCCGCCCTGCACCGGCTGGCCCAGCTGTCGGGCAAACGCCTCCACCAAGGTGCCCACGGCCACCTCTCGCGGCGGCATGCGATCCCCCAGCTGGGCGCGCATGGTGGTCATGTACTGCTCGAGGCTGGTCAGCATCTTATCCCGAAACTTTTCGGACGGCACACGCAGCACGCGTGTCATCGTGGCGGCGTCAAAATCCAGCATGAGGCTCCCCACCACCACCAGCGCGTGGCCAAGCGTGACGGCCCCCGTGCCGCCGATTTTCTGGGCGCCCACCACGATGTCGTTGACCGGCCGATGCTGCGCGGCAATCCCCATCGCCTGGTAGGCGGCGACGGGCGCCTCCAGCAAGCGGTCGTACATCGACTGAATCGGCTCGCTCCCGCGCGGCATGACCAAGTGCCAAAACACCTGGCCGTGGTCCAGAAACACCGCTCCGCCCCCCACTCGCCGGCGGCCCACCAGGATGCCGTGGGCCTCGCAGTAGGCCCGGTCGATTTCGCGCGCGGCCACCTGGTGGTAGCCCACGCACACATAGGGGCCGTCGGGGCTGACCGTAATGAGCGTTGGCTCGTCACCCGGCGCGACGCACGCGGCCACGCCGTGGTACACCGCCTGGGACATGGGCCGCGAGACCGTGCCGAGATTGAGGTGCCGCACAGCACATTCCTCCTCTCGCGATAAGTCGGCTCTGCGGGAAGGCTGGAACGGGCAAAGCCCGCCTAGATGTCACGGGGGCGGGTCGGCGCAGCGGACGCAAGTGAGCCCCTCGGCTTGCAGCTTCGCGCGGTAGGGGTCCACGGCTGCCGCCCCGCGCCGGAGGCCTAACACCTCCCACTCCGCCTCGGGCGCGTCGGGGTGAAACGTCAAGAGCCACCCCTCACCGTAGGGGTCGCGGTTGACCAGCGACGGATCCGCCAGCACCGCCGGGTTTGCCTCTCCCACCACCCCCGCCAGGGGGGCCGGCACTGGGCCCACCCACTTGCCCGACTCCACCGTGGCCACGTTTTGGCCGGCCCCCACACGCTTCTTGGACCGCACGCGCAGGTACAGGAGCTTGCCGGCGCGGGTTTGCGCAGGGTCGGTCATGCCCATGCGGATGCCGCCTGCGGGGTCCGGCTGAACCCACACATCTTGGTCCACCTGAAACCACAGGTGGTCGGGCAGCTCACAGGCAAACACGAACGCCACGCTCTCACCCCCTTACGCGCCGCAGCGAATGCCGTCCCGCTCCAGCTGCTCCCGATATCGGCGGATGCCCTCGGGCCCCTGGGCCAGCTCGGCTTGGTCCGCCTCCCAGGCGGTCGGGCGGACGCGGATAAGCCACCCCTCCCCATAAGGGTCGCGGTTCACGGTGTCGGGTGCGGCTTTCAGCGCCTCGTTGACAGCCACCACCTCTCCCGCCACGGGCGTAGGAATGGTGCCTACCCACTTGCCCGACTCCAGCGTGCCAGCACTTTTGCCGCGCGCCAACGTTTTGCCCAGCGCCCGGAGGTTCACCACCACGATTTTGCCGGCCAGATGCTGGGCCACATCCGTCAGCCCCGCCACCACCGTGCCGTCCGCCTCCGGCCCCCGCACCCACACGTGCTTTTCGGGCCAGTAGCTGAGGTCGTCCGGCAGATGGCAGCCATTTGCCTCACTCACTTCACTCACCTCGCTCAGTCACTCACGTGTTTTGGGCCTAGTCCACCAGCTCCATGGACTTGGCCAGGAGCTCCGCTATGTCCATCACCTCGAGCCGCCCCGTGTTGCCGGTGGACTTGACGGCATCCTCAAACCGCGACACCTCGTAGGGGCAGGTGACCGCCAGCACCTCGGCGCCGTACTCGACGGCCTCGTTCACCCGCTTCTCGGAGAGCCGCATGCTGGTGAACTGCGCGGTGAAGCTATCCATCCACATGCCCCCACCCCCGCCGCCGCAGCAGTAGGCGTTTTCGCGGCATCGGCCCATCTCCACCAGCTCGAGGCCGGGAATGGCCCGCAAGAGCTCCCGGGGCGCTTCGTACTCCCCGTTGTGCCGCCCCAGGTAGCAGGGGTCGTGAAACGTGACGCGCCAGGGCAGCGCGCGCTTGAGCGCCATCTCCCCGATGCGCGGCGCCAGCAGCTGGGTGTAGTGGCGGGTGGGCCAGCTGCCGCCGTAGTTCGGGTACTCGTGCAGGAACGCATTGTAGGCGTGAGGGTCCGTCACCATGATTTCCCCGAACGTGTACTTCGAGAGGGTTTTGACGTTTTGCTCCGCCAGCATCTCAAACAGCCCCGCCTCGCCGGCCATGCGCTGAGAATCCCCGGAGCACTTTTCCTCCGTGCCCAAGATGCCGAAGTCGACGCCCAGCGCCGTCAGAATCCGCGCCAGCGCCACCGACGCCTCCTGCCCGCGCGGGTGGTAGGCCGGGTAGCACTCCACGAACCACAGCACGTCGACGGACTTTTGGTGCTGCTTCATGATGGGCACCGGCACGCCGGCGCCGCTGGCCCAGTCGGCGCGCTTTCTGGCTGGCTCCCCGAGGGGATTGCCGTAGCGAGCTGTGTTTTCGAAAGCGGTCAGCAGCTCCTGAGGCGCGTTGCCGTCCGCGACGGCTTCCTGGCGGACGGCCGGCATGATTTGAATCATGTTGACCTCTTTGGGGCAAACCCGCAGGCAGTTCGAGCAGGTGGTGCAGAGCCACAGGTCCGGGCTGTCCGCCAAGGGCATGCCCAGCTGCGTGCGCCGAAAAATCTTGCGCGGGGAAAAATCCCCCACCGTGTCCACTGGGCACACCGCCGTGCACTTGCCGCACTGATAGCACCATCCAAGGGACTCGGCCCCGGGAATCGCCGTGACCTCATCCAGCGCCGCGAGCCCATACTCCGTGATGGGCCGCGGCTCAAACATGCGGCTCCAGCGCGGAGCCAGCGCCACCCCGTCAATCACCACCGCTTCCTGCTCGACGGCCTGGGCTTTCTCAGCCACTGTGCCTCGCCTCCCATCGGTTCACACCTAAGAGTGTGCTCACCACCACCGGAAAGGGGGGGAACACCTTGGTAAATTCCTCGCTCAGCTTCCAGGCGGACATGGTGAACATGTAGACGGCATACACAGCGGCCAGCGCCACCATCGGGCGGTGGTCGTCGGAGACGGCGCCCAGCCGATGGGTGCTCTCCAAAACCGACCCCAAAAACCGCACCTCCTGCTGCACGGCGCCGTAGGCCTCACCCACTCCGGCCCGGTCCATCTCGCTCATGTCGCCCGTCACCAGCGGCAGGGCTCCGGTGCCCCCGTCCTGGCGGTACACCCACCGCGCCCACCATGCAAAGCGGGGGTGCCGCAGGTAAAGCCAGTAGGTGGCCCAGTCCAAAAGCCACGGGGGAGGCGCCGGCGCTCGCCGCTCGAGCTGCGCCATCAGCTCGTCGGCCCGGCCCTCGGCCGCCAGCCGCCACACGGGCTCCAACTCCGGCTCCCACCGCGCGCGGTCCTCGGGGCCCACGCGGCGGCCGGCGGGGGCCAGCCGCCAGCGCGCCTCCCACGGGAGGTCGGCCGCGCGCACCCGCTCCGTGCGGGCCGCCAGCGAGCGGTCCAGCGCCGCCAGCACGGCGGAGTCCAGCAGCGGCTCGGCCTTGTCCAGAAACTCGCCCAGCGCCTCGGCGTCGACGACCGCGCTGTTCATGCCGACTGGCTGGCCTTGCGGCGCAGGAAGCTCACGGCGCGCATCGCGGCCGCGCCGCCCATCGACACCGTGTCTTCCAAGTCCTTGGGTCCCGCCGCGGCTCCCGCCACAAACACGCCCGCCACGGGCGTGCTGACCGTATCGAGGGGCTCGCCCACGGTGGCCAGAAAGCCATGCGGCTCGCGCGGAATCTG
Source organism: Bacillota bacterium (assembly GCA_021846505.1). Taxonomy (GTDB): domain Bacteria; phylum Bacillota; class Sulfobacillia; order Sulfobacillales; family JAIMBI01; genus JAJZWV01. Next base: position 16,330 of record JAJZWV010000017.1, on the reverse strand, counting down.
AAAGATGCGCCCCATCTCCAGCGTGCCGGCCGACGGCTCCATGCCTACCGAGAGAATGACCAAGTCCATCAGGACTTCGACCGGGCGGCCCATCGTCGTATCTTCGCCCTTGATCAGCAGCTGGTCGCCCTTCTTGATGACCTCGGTGACGATGCCCCGGATGTAGTTGACCTTGTGCTCCTCCTGCGCCTTCCAGTAAAGCTGGTCCTCCCAGAAGCCGTACATCCGCATGTCGATGTAGAAGATGAACACTTTCGCGTCGGGCACCAGGTGCTTGACCTCAATGGACTGCTTGGAGGCAATCCCGCAGCACACCTTGGAGCAGTATTGGTTGCCAATCCGGCGGTCCCGGGACCCCACGCACTGGATGAACGCGACACTTTTGGGCGGTGCGCCGGTGGAAGGGCGCACCAGCTTGCCCTGCTGCATCATGCGCTCGGCGTCCACCAGCGTGATGACGTCGTCGTATTCGTAGTACCCATACATCTGGGTCTCCCGGCCGGGGTCGAAGTGCTGAAAGCCGGTGGCGACGATGACGGCGCCGACGGACTCCACCGTGCGGGCGCCTCCCTGCTCCAGCGTCACCTGAAAGTGGCCTGCCTCGCCTTCGCTGGCCACCACCCGGGTGTCGGTGCGCACGTCCACGCGAGGGTGGGACGCCACCTGGCCCACCACCTCGGCCATCAGCTCGCGCGTCGGCTTCAGGTGTGGCGTGAGGGTCGCGTACGCCTCCCACGGCGTCCCCCCCAGCTCCGCTTTCGCCTCCACCAGCAGCACCTCGGCCCCGAGATCGGCCGCGCCCCGCGCCGCTTCGAGCCCCCCGGGCCCGCCTCCAACCACCAGCACCCGCTCCGCCGCTGACATAGCCTGCCTCCTCCTACAGCACCGACTCCCACGTCAGGTAGTCCATGGTGCCGGCCTCGATTTGCTTCACGTCCGACTGGAACTCACTCCACGCCTGCTCGGCATCGATCCCCATCTTGGCCAAAAGCGGCCGGTAGTCCGTGGAGTGCCAGTGTAGCTGCGCCACCCGAAAGGGGTGCGCGCCCATGGCGAGCGCGGCAAACTGCGACTCCGACATGACGGGCACGCCCACGTTTTTGCCATGGGCCTGGGCGGCAAATTGGCTTTTGTCGAGCGAGGTCACACAGCCGGTGTCATGCGTCAGCACCACATCCGGATTGGCTTCGTTCTTCATGACTTCAATCTTGCGGAGGGTCGCAAACGACCGGGTGAAGTCCCGCTGCACCAAGATGTGCCGAAACCCAAACCCGCAGCAGTCAAACCAGGTGGAGTAGTCGGCCACCTGAGCGCCCAGCGCCTGCACCACGCCCGTGACCACGGCGGTCCGCTGGCCGCCATAAATCTCTGGGTCGTAGATGGCGTCGCCGGACTGGAGCTTGTAGTAGTGGCAGGCCGGGTGCACCGTCGACACAATCGGCGACAGATCCAGGACCACCCGCTCTTGCAGCTGGTCCCGCACCGCGTACATCCACTCGCTGTAGTGGACGATTTCCTCGGGCATCACAAAGGGGCGGCCCAGCCGCTCGATCATGGCGCGCACCTGGCGCCGGAGCGCGTGGTTGTGCACCAGCTCGTGGCGCACTTCCTTGTAGTGGCCGAAGCTGGTGCCGCAGTGGATGAGGGGGAAGTAGCCGGTTTCGTACGCGGCGGCAAAGTTGCGCATGGCCACTGCGGCCTGCGCCGCCTGATTGGACGTGGCCGACGCGTAGTAGTTCCACGCCGTGCACGAGGTTTGATCTCGGGGATCGAAGTAGTCGTAGCCCAGGACGCGGTTCAGCCAAAAGATCGACGTCGAGTAGCCGGGGATGTGGCCGCACTGGCCGCAGCTCTTGTGGTGCCAGGTCCGCTGATAGGGAATCTTCTTCTTGAGCCCGTACTTGGTGGGCGCCTCGTAGTAGGGCTCCGGGACGCGCTGCACAATCCACTCGCCCTCGCGCTCCAGCTGGAGCACCGCCTCGCGCAGATCGTCTTCGGGCGCCTCGCTGGGATCGGGGGAAAATCGCTTCGTGGTCTCGACCGTGGTGCCTCGCACGGGAATCGCGGGATCCAGCGTCGTGCTGGCCATGTCCTAAGCCCCCTTCAGTGTCGCTCCGTCTCGTTCAGCTCCGGCGGGCCGCCGCGGCTGGCCCTCAGAGCGGGCCAGCCGCATCGATCCCGCTGTCCTCCAGCGCATCGTCCATAACCTCCTCCATGATGTCGTGCAGTCCCTCGTCCAGCTGGGCAATCATGTCCAGCGTGCCGGTCCACTTCCAGATGGCGTACAGCTCCCGCATCGTGCGCTCCTCCACCTGCCACGACAGCGCCGTGGTATGCATGGTTTCCGGCGGCAGCGCTCGCCGCCAGACGGCCAGGTGGTCGGCCACCTCTTTTACTTGCGGGCCCCAGTCCGGGAAGGCATCCTCCTGCAGCATGTCGGGCGACACCTGCGTGCCGGTGGTCATGATTTTGTAGATGATGCGGGTGTAGCCGGCGAGTGCCTCCTTGGTGGTGCGGAGCCCGTTGTTGACCGCCACTTCGCGCATGATGGTGATAAGCCCGCCGGGGTTGTTGCCCCGGGGACACCGGAGGCACGAAAAGCACTGCGAGCAGTTCCACACGTCGTCGTTCATCTGCTCGTACACCAACTCGACATCCTCGCGCGCCAGCGCCTGGGCGATCTTGCGCGGCGAGAAGTCATAGAAGCGGGCGGAGGGGCAGGCGGCCACGCAGATCCCACACTCGTAGCAGCCGTACAGGTAGGTGTCGAATCGAGCGTCTTGGGTCACCTGCCGAAACAGGCGCGCCTTTTCGTCCTGGGATACGTCCGCATATGTGCTGGCCACGGTACCTGCCCCCTGTCCGCTCACGTGATGCTGCCGAGTGGCTTACACAAACAGCTGGATCTTGGCGTCGCGCGCGAAATCCAAAAACGTCGCCGCGCCCACCACGTCTTCCACCTCGGGAATCAGGTCCTCCCGCTTCATACCCATCACGTCCATCGTCATCTGGCACGCCACCATGTGCACTCCCACCTCGTGGGCCGCGCCCACAAAGTCGCGGATGCTCATGACCTTGGCCTTGGCAAACTGGGTGCGCATCATCGTCGACACCATGCGGGTCCCCCCGGGGACCATGCCGGCCACCCGAGCCATGGCCGGCATGCTGGGGTTGCCCGCAATCGAAATGTCCAGCGAGTCGATCTTGTCGCGATGCACAATGTCGAGTCCCCAGAACGTGAAAAACAGCATGGACTCCATGTCCATGGCCGCCGCAGCCGTCGCCAGCACAAACGGCGGGTACGCCATATCCAGGGAGCCTTTGGAGCAGATGATGGCTAACCGATCCTGCTGCACACGAGGCCTCCTTCCTCACTCCGCCACCAAAGCGCCGATCCCCATACCCGGTACGGTATCTCGGTACTGCTATACACCTTTCGGCCCAATCTATGCAAGCCATTGGCAGACAATTTTCACATACCAATGGACCCACCGTGGGCTTGTCGCGAGCCCGCTTGCCAGTGATTGGCCCATTTTCCAGCAGACCCTGGCACTATGGTAGGATACCACCAGACCATGGGCGGCCCAACAGGTTCGCGGATGGCGAAAAGGAGAAGCCCGTATGGGTATGGAGCACCGCCGCATCGTTCCGCTGTCCCAAGTCGCGCCGCTGTTTCCGGCGATGGCGGATCAGCTGCCTGCCATCAACGAGGCGCTGCGCCGCATCAACATGGGGCGGATGGAGTTTCTGCCGTACGAAAATCCCATCACGGGCTACGAGCTGCACATGCGGGCCAAATTAACCCCCCAAGGGGAAGGGCGGCCTCCGCAGGTAGGCCACTGGCAGCTGGAAGTGACCGGGCCGGAGCCCTGCGTGCTTTACCTGCATGGCAAGGTGGGCGAGGGCGGCGAGCTGGGCGAGCTGGCGTGGCCCTCCGGCAGCGCCCCGGATGCCGAGGAGGAGCCTGCCGGTGACCAACCAACATGACCAATATGACGAATGAAGAAAAGCTCCGGCTTGCCTATTGGGAGGATCGGCGCAGCGACCCCCGATTTCCGCTGTGGGTCATCTTTCGCCGCATCGGGCAGTCCCCGGCGGCGCACAGTGGGCTTCCGTACGTGCGCCCGGGCGGGCCCGACCTGCCCGACCTCTTAAAGCGCCTGGAGCAGTGGCCCGACCTGCCGCAGCTGGCGAGCTATCTAAACATCCCCCCCGACGATCTGCGCGCCGTCCTGTGGTTCCTGACCTGGAAAGCCGAGCACACGCCAGCCGATGCCGAGTGGGCGGATTGGAACGCCCGGGTGGACGAAGCCTGGGCCAGTGGCCGCGCCACCCCGCCCAGTGGCTGACACAGGATTGGCCTCTTCGGCTGTGGCCCGCGGGAAGCCTGACAGCACGAAGTAAAGGCGGGCGCGCTCGTGACGCCGCGCACCGAGGCCGGGCGCCCCGCTTGGCCCATCGCCAGTGCGGGCACACCGGCCACCCGCCAGAAATTTGGGGCGCAGCCGATCCCCACAGAATGGTGGAGATGCGGCTGCGCCAAGTCCTCCTCCGGGATGAGGGCTGGCCACGGGCGGGTCCTTCTTCGGCGCGGCGCAGATGGTCGTGCAGGTCGGCGCCCAACGGGCAGCCTCGGCCGGATGCGCGCTCCGTGGGCCGCCGCCCCCAAGGGCAGCGGCAGCTGAATGTGTGCGGCATACCCCTCCAGGTACGTCGGCCAGCGGCAGAACCCAATCCGGATCCCCAGGGCCGGAAAAGCCGGACAGCGTGTTGGCCCAACGGGCGGATGAACGTGGATGAACGTGGATGAGGGTGAAGGATTCCCGGCGCCCCGTGCGCCGGATCTCCCCTACCCGCCCAGCGTCTCACACCACGTGTTGCATGCCGCGCTCGCTCATCGCTAACGAAGATGAAGATAAGGGACGACAAGGGGAAACGGCAAGTGGCAAGTCCCGACTGCCCAGTTGCCACCATGACGGCATCCCGGAATACGACATGCGCTGCTCCCCCCGCCCCGGGGCGGCCGGCGCAAAGGAGGTGGCCATGCCCGGACGGGAATTGAGGCGAGCGTGCCGCGGCATCCTCAGCGAAGGCTCGCGGCCACCACCTGCGGGGAGCCCGCGGCCGCGACGTTGATCTGGAGCCGGCGGAGCGCAAGAATAGGCGGGAAGAGAACGACGAGAAGGACGAGAAGGACGATGAAGAGGAGTCAGGAGGTGGCACCCGCTGGATTCACCACGCAATGACCCGGCCGCGACTCCGTACATAGGAGCGACCTCCCTTCGGGACCGCTTTGCCGGCGCCAATTGGGGTTGGCTCTTGGAGCACTTTCAGCAGTACCGCGAGGACCCGGGCTCGGTGTCCCCAGAGGATCGGCGCTGGTTCGACGAGCATGCCGCCGCCTTGCAGGCGGAGATGGCCGAAGCCGCACCGGCGAGAGGCGGAGGGAAGCTGCCCTCCACCGGGGCCGCCATCAGTGCCGTGCTGGATGTGCGCCGCAACGGCCATCGGCGGGCGGTGTTTGACCCGCTGACGCCGCCGGCCGAGCACCCATCGGCGCTGACGGCCGAGGAAGCCGCGGTGCGGGTCGAGGACGTCAACCGTGGGCTGGACGCGCCGCTGCCGTGGCCGGGGACCATGGCGGACGCCTGGCCGGCGTTGCACGCCATTTACATGGATCGGGTGGGCTACGAATTTAGCCATGTGGATGATGCCGATGAGCGCCGCTGGCTGCACGAGGCCGTGGAAACCGGACGCTTTCAGCAGCCGTTGGCGCCGGCCGAGCGGCGCGTTCTGCTGCACCGCCTCATTCAGGTGGAAGCTTTTGAGCGGTTTTTGCACACCACCTTCCCCGGCCAGAAGCGCTTCTCCATCGAAGGCACGGATATGCTGGTGCCCATGCTCGACGAAGCCGTTCGCCTGTCGGCGGCGGCGGGCGCCGAAGATGTGGTGCTGGGCATGGCCCACCGCGGGCGGCTGAACGTGCTGGCGCATGTGCTGGGCAAGCCGTATCGGACCATCTTGGAAGAGTTTCATGCCGCCCCCGTGGGGGTGACCGAGGGATCCGAGACGCTGTCCACGGGCTGGGTGGGGGACGTGAAGTACCACCTGGGCCGCCAGCGCACGCTGCCGCCCAATGGCAGCACCCAAGCCACGGTCCGCGTGACGCTGGCCAACAATCCAAGCCACCTGGAATTTGTCAACCCGGTGGTGGAGGGGTGGGCGCGCGCCGCCCAGGAGCAGGTGGGCGCCCCCGGCGCCCCCGTGCAAAACCCGGATCGCGCGGTGCCGGTGCTGGTCCACGGCGACGCGGCGTTTCCCGGCGAAGGCGTCACCGCGGAAACACTGAACTTGGCGCGGCTAGCGGGCTTCAGCACCGGCGGCACGCTGCACCTCATTGCCAACAACGCTCTGGGCTTCACCACCGATCCCCACGAGGGCCGATCCACCCGCTACGCCAGTGACTTGGCCAAGGGTTTTGACATTCCGGTGGTCCACGTCTCGGCCGACGAACCCGAGGACTGCATTGCCGCGATTCGCCTGGCGCACGCCTACCGCCAGCGGTTTCACCGGGACTTCCTGATTGACCTGGTGGGCTACCGGCGCTACGGCCACAACGAAGGCGACGATCCCGTGTACACCCAGCCCAAGCTTTATGAGCTCATCAGCCAGCATCCGCGGGTGCGCGAGGTGTGGGAGGAGCGCTTGGTGGCTGCCGGCATCATAAGCGCCCACGACGCCGCCGCCCTCTCGGACGCCGCGACCGCCGAAGTGCGGGCTGCGTACGACCGCGCGCGGGCGGGGGCGCCGGCCGCCGCCGCCGACCAAGACGAGCCGGGCGCGGCGGCGGAGCCGGCCCGCGCCCTGGTGGACACCGCGGTGCCTGAAGCGCGCCTGCGCGCCATTCACGGCCACCTCTTTGCTGTGCCGGACGGGTTTCATGTGTACCCCAAGCTGGACCGCGGCATCGACCGCTGGCGTGAGGCACTGGACAAGCCCGGCGCGGTGGACTGGGCGCTGGGGGAGTGGCTGGCGTTTGCCACCCTGCTGGCCGACGGCGTGCCGGTGCGGCTCACGGGCCAAGACACCGAGCGGGGCACCTTCAGCCACCGCCAGGGTGCTTGGCACGATGTGGACACCGGCACGGTGTATCGCCCGCTGCAGCACCTGCCGGAAGCGCAGGCGGCGTTTTCGCTGTACAACAGCCCCCTGTCGGAAGCCGGAGTGGTGGGATTTGAGTACGGCTACAGCGTCCGCCGGCCCGACGCGCTCACGCTGTGGGAGGCGCAGTTTGGCGACTTCGTCAACGCCGCGCAGGTGCACCTGGATCAGTTTCTGGCCGCGGGCCAAAGCAAGTGGCGGCAAACCGCGAGCTTGGTGCTGCTGCTGCCGCACGCCTACGAGGGCCAGGGCGCGGAGCACTCCAGCGCCCGCCTCGAACGGTTTCTCCAGCTGTCCGCCGGGGGCAACTGGACGGTGTCCTACCCCACGACGGCGGCCCAGTACTTCCATCTCTTGCGGCGCCAAGCCCTGCTGGCATCATCCACCCCGCGCCCCTTGGTGGTCATGACCCCCAAAAGCTTGCTGCGGAACCCCTTGGCCGGCTCGAGCCTGTCGGAGCTAACGGGCGGCGGCTACCACCCGGTGCTGCCCAAGGTGAGCCCCAAGGCCGTGCGGGCCGTGGTGCTGGCCACCGGCAAAGTCACGGCCGACTTGGTGGCCGCAGCCCGCGATGCCGGCTCCGAGGGCGTGCTGGTGCTGGCGCTCGAGGATTTGCATCCGTGGCCGGAGGCCGCGCTGGCGCAAGCCCTCTCGAACGTGCCGCCCAGCGCGCCGGTGGCTTGGGTCCAGGAGGAGCCGGAAAACATGGGTGCCTGGTGGTATGTGCGCCCGCGGCTGCAGCAGCGGCTGGCGGGCCGCCCGATCCTGTACATCGGGCGGCCGCCCCGCTCCAGCCCCGCTGAGGGCGATCCCGACATGCATCAAGCTGAGCAGCGGCGCATCATCCGCGCCGCCCTCGCACTTGCCGATGACACGCCGGAGGCGGCGCCTCTGGTGAAGGGAGGCCGTCATGGCCATTGACATTGTGGTGCCGCCGCTGGGCGAGTCCTTGGTGGAAGCCACGGTAGGATCCTGGCTCAAGAAAGTGGGCGACGCGGTGAAAGCCGGGGAGCCGGTGCTGGAGCTGGAAACGGACAAGGTGAATCTGGAAGTGGCTGCGGACGACAGCGGCGTGCTGGTGTCCATTGACCAAGAGGCGGGTGCGGTGGTGAAGCCCGGGGACAAGCTGGGCAGCCTGGAGGCGGGGGGATCCCCGAGGGTCGGTGCGCCCGCGCCGGCCGCGGAATCAACGGCCCCGGCGCCCCCTCCCACCCCGGCCCCGAGTGAGGTGCGGGCCGCTCCAGCGGTTCGCCGCCTGGCGGAGTCGGAGGGCGTGGCGCTGGCCGACCTGGCACCCTCGGGCGCCCACGGGCGCGTCTTGCGCGACGATGTGGCCAAGCGCCAGCCGGAGGCGTCTGCGGCCCCTGCGCCTTTGGCCGCCCCCCCGAGCGCGCCGGCGCCTCGCGCGGCGGCCGAGGGTCCGGTGGAGCGCGTGCGCCTGTCGCGCCGGCGCCTCACCATCGCGCGCCGGCTAGTGGAAACTCAGCACACGGCCGCGATGCTGACCACCTTCAACGAGATCGACATGACGGCGGCCCGCGATCTGCGGCGCCGGCACCAGGAGAAGTTCCGGGAGCGGCACGGCGTGCGCCTGGGGTTCATGTCGTTCTTCACACGGGCGTCGGTGGCCGCGCTGAAGCAGTTCCCAAGGCTCAACGCCGAGATCGTGGGCGACGACATGCTTTTAAAGCGCTTCTATCACATCGGCATTGCCGTCGCCGCCGAGGGCGGCTTGGTGGTGCCGGTGGTCCGCGATGCGGACCGGCTGTCTTTTTATCAGATCGAGGCCGAAATTGCGCGGCTGGCCGACCGCGCCCGCGACGGCGCGCTGTCGCTGGAAGATTTGGCGGACGGCACGTTCACCATCACCAATGGCGGTGTGTTTGGCTCGCTGTTTTCCACGCCCATCTTGAACGGGCCCCAAGTGGCGATCTTGGGCATGCACACCATCCAGGACCGGCCGGTGGCGGTCGCCGGCGACGTGCAGATTCGCCCCATGATGTACGTGGCGCTGTCCTATGACCACCGCATTGTCGACGGCAGCGAGGCCGTCCGCTTTCTCGCCACGATCAAAAACTTGGTGGAAAATCCCGAGATGTTGCTGCTGGAAGGCTGATGGCTCCGTCCCCAGCCGGGCCACAGCTCCCAGCAATCAAGCGCCGGTGCTGACACCGGCGCTTGATTCTCTGGCGCATCCGACCCGGGGCGCACCGCTCTCAGTGCGGTGCGTCAAGCTCCAGCTGGTCGGCCAGAAACGCGAGGATGTCGGCGTACTCATCGGCCTGCTTGGGGATAGGCTTGCCCACGCCGTGCCCGGCCTGAAACTCAATGCGCAGCAGGATGGGCCGATCAGACGTGCTGGCGCTCTGCAGGAGCGCGGCCATTTTCCGCGCATGCAGCGGGTCGACCCGGCTGTCCTCGTGGGCCGCGTAAAGCAGCACCGCAGGATAGGCGGTGCCCGGCTCCACGTGGTGGTAGGGCGAATACGCGTAGATGTAGCTGAACTGCGCCGGGTCATCCGCCGAGCCATACTCAGCCGTCCACAGGTCGGCGATGAGGAACCGGTGGTACCGCACCATGTCCAGCAGCGGGACGCCACACACGACCGCCCGGCACAAATCGGGCCGCTGGGTCAGGGCGGCGCCCACCAGCAAACCCCCGTTGCTCCGCCCCCACAGCGCCAGGTGCCGCCGGTCGGTGTGGCCTGCGGCCACCAGGTGCTCCGCCGCGGCAATGTAGTCGTCAAACACGTGCTGCTTTTGCTCCAGCATGCCGGCTCGGTGCCAGGCGGCGCCATACTCGCCGCCGCCTCGGAGCGTCGCCACGGCGAACAAGCCGCCCATTTCGACCCACAGGCGCTGGTCATTGGTGTACACGGGCGTCCGCGACAGGTTGAACCCGCCGTAGCCGGACAGGACGGCGGGGCGGGGCGACGCGGGCGCATCAGCCCGCTGCACCAGAAACAGCGGGACAGCCGTGCCATCCGCCGACTGAGTCCACTCCTGCGTGACGCGAATGGGAGGGGCCGCGCCACCTTCAGAGACGGTCATATGCGGCGCAATGCGCCCCTCCTCCCGCTGCACGCGCCAGATGCCCGGCCGAATCGCAAACGACTCATAGCCGACAAACGCGGCGCCAGTGCCAGGCTCCACGCCCATGCCAGAAATGGTGCCCAGCTCCGGCAGGGCCAGCTCGCGCTCCTCGCCGCTCACTTCGCGATGCACCAGCCGCGAGCTGGCATCTTCCAAGTAATCCAAAAGCCACCCGGGGCCCAGCCGCTCGGCCTGCTGCAGCGCGCGGTGGGGATGCTCCCCCACCAGCTCGGTGGCAGCCCCCGGCTCCAGCGGCGGGTGGTCCAAGTTCACACCCAAGAGGCGCCCATTGGGGGCTTGCCAGTTGGTCCAGACGTCGAGCTCATGCCCCACCAGCTTCACATGGAACCGCGCCAGCAGGTTCGCAAACAGCGCCCGAAACGGCGGGGTGGGAAAGCTCTCCTGCAAGTCCGCCCACCACACTTCGGTTTGCTGGGTGCCCATCATAAGGGTGGCCACCAGGTAGCGGCCGTCAGCGGTGATGTCCACGTGGGGGCTCACGCGTCGGTCGCGACCGGCGCCAAACACCTCGGGGTCCTGCCGGTAGTCCTGGCCGGGGCTCGCAAGATTGTGCCAGTACACGCGCTTATGGTAAGGAAGCTCCGCCTCCGGCACCGTGCCCACCAGCGGGTAGCGGGTGTAGAAGAAGCTTTGCCCATCCGGGAGCCACGCCACCGAACTCATGCGGCACCGCGGAATGGCCACCGGCAGCACTTCGCCCCGCTCCAGGTCCACCACCCCGAGTGTGCTCCACTCGTCGCCGTTGGCCGACAGGCCATAGGCAACGCGCGTCCCACCACGCGTGGGCTGGTACCAGTCCAGCGCCACCAGCCCGGCCGCATGGCCCCTGTTCGGGTCCAGCACCAGCTCGGGTGCCTCTGTGCCGCCGCACCGCCGCATGAGGCGCGGCTGGCGCTCGTCCGGCGACCGCTCCAAGTAGTAGAGATAGCGCCCCACCACCCGGGGGCTGCCGACGCTGCCGGCGCGGGCCAGCTCCAGCCAGCGCGCCTTGATGCGGGCGCGCACGTCGAGCCCGTCCAGCGCGCCGCGCGTGAGCGCGTTTTGCTGCGCCACCCACTCGGCCGTCTCGGGGGAGGCGCCGTCTTCGAGCCAGCGGTAGGGATCGGTGATGCTCACCCCGTGCAGCACCTCGGTGACAGGGCGCACGGGGGTATGCGGATACGCTATGTTGGGCATACAAGCCTCCTAGCAGACTATGATGGGTGCCGACTCGCTCGCGCCGCGCTATGGGGCACGTTCCCTCGTTCCCTGAAAGCACTAGGCACGGCTTGCGGACACTGTCGGACATTCCTCATGTGCGCGCCGGATCCTGCCGCCCGCCCGCTTTCCCAAAACATGCCGGACGGGGCGCCGACCTCAGTAAGGCTGAAAGGGCGGCACCCACACATAGGTGTGGCGCGGCGACGTCCAGTACAGAAAGTCCAGCGCGGCATGCACGGGTGACGGGGCATCAATCCGGTGCCACTCAAGCTGCCCGGCCCCATTGGGCCAGCCCACCTCCACCCGATTCGGGTGGCGCACCGACGCCGCCACCAGCCAGCGCGCCGCAACAAACAGTGTGTGCCCGGCCGCCACCCGAAACGTGCTGGGCGGCCGGCCGCTGGCTGGCGTGAGCGCCACGGTCATGGGTCCGGGGAGGGGCAAGCCGGAATCCTCTCCGGCCCGCCCTCCTGGCTGGACGTACGTGGGACCCCACTGCGGCAGCGCCACGGCGCCCCAAAGAGCATGAGGCTGCACGGTCGCGGGCTTCCAGGTGCGGCGCGCCCAATTGTAGGTGCCATAGATGGCGCCGGGGCCTTCTGCTGCCTGCGCAAAGACCGAGTGGCCCCACGCCGCCCACGTGACGGGGGCCCGCGGCAGTGCCAGGGTGGCTGGCGGCGATGAATAGGTCATGAGCGAGCCCGACTGGCCATCATTGACCCACCCCTGCGCCACCGGCTGTTCGGGGAAAACATTGCCCGGCATCGCCCCCAGGCGCTCGCTGGCTAGGTTCCACCACACTTCATCCGGTCCGCGGCCGTTGGCCAGCCAATTTTCGTACGCCAGGACTTGGTTGGACGCGGCCGGGTAGGGCGCCGTCAGGGAGGCAATCTCCTGAGCGGCCCGGGATGTCCCTTCGGCAATCAGGGGGAGGGTGGGGCCGCGTGTCGGCAGAAGCCACCACTGAGTCCCGCGCCCCTTCCACAGGACGCCATCGGCAATCACGCCCAGCGCCGTGCCGGAGCCCGGCGGCGCCGCATACACGTGGCTCCCGTCCGGCCCGCGCGGTGCCGGCTGCCCTGCCGCCAGGGTCCAGGCGCCGCTCTGCACCCCCGCATACAAGCCGTCGGCCCACGCCAACACCGTGGTGTGCCCCGCTTCCACCACGCGCACGGCGCCGGCCAGCCCGGCAAAGCCATAAACCCGGTAGCCGGGCTCGGCCGTGCCCGGCACGGGCCGCCCCCCGCTGGCCAGGTTCACCACCGCCACGGGGCCATTGCTGGGGTCCGCCACAATGAGGCCCACCCCCGCGCGGGTGCGCGCCCACGCCACCTGCAGCGCCCCCACCTGATACGCGCGCGACGGGTGGCCCGGACTTGCCGTGGCAATCGCGTAGCGATTGTAGGCGGCTGACAGCCGCCGCGCCGGCACGGCCGCGGACACGGGGCTGCCAAAATTGTGCGCCGCAACCGCCACCCCGTGCGCCACCACCAAATGCAGCGCGGCGGTGGAGGGCTGGGGCGTGAACGGCAGGATGGGAATGGCCGCGCGGCGGGCGGCGGCGGCGGCACTCACGTGCCAGGCGAACCCCCCCAAGGACAGCACCACCAGCGCCACCGCCAGCCCCTGCCGCGGCCGGATCCGAATCGAGTGGTCCACGCGCCCCGTAGGATCCCACTCCCGCCAGCGAAAGCTCATGCTTGGCGGCAGCGGATCCGGCCCATGCTCTTTTAGCCAATGCCGCCAGCGGGACTCGCTGTCGCCGCCCTCGGACGGGTCCGGCTCGGGCACCGCCATGGCCCGGGCCAAGTGCTCCAGCGACTGCGTGAGATAGGGGGCGGGCACTTGCTCCGACGCCGCTAAATCACCAAAGGACCAGGGGCCATACAGCGCGAGCCAGCAGCAGCGGCGCTCAGCGCGTGGGAGGCGCCGGAGGGCGGACTCCCACGGCGCGGGAGCTTCTTCACCCCAGCGCCGCCCGAGGTGCGCGGCCCGCTCCAACAGATCCGCGGGCCGCGGCATCTCCTCGCCGGCCCTGCGCCGCGCCGCCAGGAACACCTGCCGCGTGAGGTGCTGGGCCTGGTCGGGCTTCCGCGTGGCGATCCAAGCCAAGTGCAGTACAGAGTCCGCCCACTCCATCATCAGGGGATGGAGCCAGCGGGGCACTGGCCGCCTCACGGTGCGCTGAGCGCCTCAAACGGCGGCATCCAAATGTAAGTGTGGCCGTTCTCCTGCCACGACACAAAGCCGGGGCCGGACTGCAGGTTGGATGCCGACCCGGTGGCCAGCACATGCCAGGTCAGCCGCCCCTGGGCGTTTGGCCAGGCCGCCTTCATCGTGCGGTGGCCCCCGGCCGCGCTTTCGACCAACAGCCAGCGCCGCTCCCACAGTAAGGTGTCGGTCCGCCCCAGCTGAACCGTGGCCCGATGCTGGCCATTGGCCGCGGTGAGATAGATGGTGGCCGGCCCTTTGATCGAGCCGTTGGAGAAAACCTGGCGCGGTGCGCCCCCCAAAGGCGCCCGCGAGAGGTACGTGGGGCCCCAGACCGGAAACGCCTCCGCCTCGCCGCTTTGCCGAAGCGCCGCAGGCGCGTACGTCCGATGCCGCCAGCCATAGGTCCCGGCTCCCGCGACGGCGCCGCCGGCTGAGAGCTTTAAGCCAAACACCTGGTGATCCCACGCCGCCAGGACCCACATGTCCTGGCCCATGGTCAGCAGGCCCGGCGGCGACCCGTAGGTGACCAGCTGGGGGGTGGGCCCGGGCAGCACCCAGCCCGCGCGCAGCGCCTGTGTGAGGAACCCCGGGGCATTGAGCGTGATGTGTTCCCACTGACCCCGAGCGAGGTTCCACCAGAGGGTCGAGGATCCCCGAGTCTGGGCGGGATCCACGACACTGACCAACACGCTTTCGGCCGCCCCGGGATAGGGCGCGAGCGGCGTGGCGGCTTGAAGACTGCCAGGGCTGCCGGCCAGCACGTGCACCAGTGGCACGGCGGGGCCGCGCACTGGCAGGAGCCACCACCGCCCCTGGCGCTCCCACAGCACGCCGCTGGCCAAAACTCCCACCACCCGCCCGCCCGCCACGGGCGGTGCCTCGTACACCCACGTGCCCCCGGGGCCCCGCGGGACCGGCTGGCCGGCCGCGGCACTCCACACCCCGCTGTCCACGTGAATCCAGCGGTGGGGCCCGGCCAGAGGCGCCCACGCAAGTGTCGTGCCCTGCGATGGACGGCCCGCCGGCTCCACCCTCACGGCCCCCGCCAGGCCGGGGAACTGGTACACCACGAAGCCGTGAGCTTCCTCCAAGCCTTTAACGCGCTGCCCACGGCTGGCCAAGTTGTACACGGTGGGCGCGGGCCCGGCGGGATTTCGGATCACCAGCGCCATCCCGTGTGGGCTTTTGGCCCACGCCACCTGCAGTCTCCCAATTTGATACGCCGCCGACAAGTCAGACGCTCGGTCGCTGGTGACCTGGTAGCGGGCCAGCCCCGGCGCCACGCGGACGGACGGCAGTGTCCCCCCGGCGCCCGCCCCAAAGGATGCCCGGTCAACCGGCGGCCCTTGGTCCACCAGGAGGCGCAGCGCCACTGCGGTGCCCGCCGGAAACGGCAGAGGCGGCACCGACGCCAGCGCTGCCGAGCGCACGGCATCCGCTCCTACTCCCAGCAGCACCAGCACGGCGGCCATCACGGCGGCGTGCCGCGGGCGGATCCGGCTGGGCATCCGCGGCGGCCGCGCCCCCGGGTTCCACGCCGCCCAGTCAAACGTCAGGTGGGCGGGCGGCGCCGGCGGGCCCACCTCGGCCAGCCACTGACGCCACTCCGCTTCAGATCGCGGCCGAGCGCCGGTGGAATTTAAGCCCCACCAGGCTCGCTCCAGCGCCAGCGACACCGTGTCCGGCGGCATCCCCGCGCTGGCCGCCAACACCTCAAACGACCAGGGGCCATAGGCGGCGAGCCAGCACCACCGCCGGTCTTCCGGCGACAGCCGGCGGACGGCAGCCAGCCAGCCCCCACCCCCCTTCTCCTCGGCCCGCCCGCGCCGGCGCATCAGGAGGTCGGCGCGCTCAAACAGGTCCCCGGCGTGGGGCGCCTCCTCGGGTGCGGGATGCAGGAGCCGCAGGAACACTTGGCGCGCCAGCGCCTGGGACTCGGCAAGCTTGCCTAAGTGGTCGTAAGCAAAGTGGGTGAGCGGATCCGCCCAGTCCAGCATCAGCGCGTGGAGCCACGCGGGCTCACCTGCCGATTTCGCCATCAGTTTTCAGCCACCTTCAGCCACCCTCAGCCCTATTCAGTGATATTCGTGGTGCGCTACCCTTCAAACGCCCCGAGAATGCGGGGGGGTGCAAAACCCGGGCCAATTTTCCACCGGCGCACGGTCCTCTGCTATCATGCGGGAATTTGGGCGGCGCGTCTTTCTCACGGTTCGTCGAGGCAAACACGCGCGAAGGAGGCTTCAGCCCGGGGCTGGCGCGCTGGACTTAGACGGCCCGCTGCTGGGAAGCGACCTCGCCGTCTCGCCGCTCAATGCCGCGGCGGTCGAGCGCTGCGCGGGCGCCGGGATCGCGGTCATTACTGCCACGGCCCGCCCTCCGCGGGCACCCAGCGGTTTTGGCCGACTTCAGCTGGGCGGATGGGGGAATGCACTGCAGCGGGGTGCTAGTGTCCTGAGTTGATAATTCGAGATCTATATGGTATACTCGGGTATGTCTACTACACCTCCGACGAAGTTGCGACGAAGGGGGCGCCCGTTGGCGCCGCTGACCCTGAGCCCCGACGAACGCACCACCTTGGAACGCTGGGCCCGCCGGCCCACCACCCGCCAAGCGCTCGCGCTGCGCGCCCGCATTGTGCTCCG